>JAUHVS010000285.1 GCA_030424955.1 bacterium
CGCCGCGCTGGCCGAGACCCGGCTTGGCGATCCAGCCCGCGCCATCGCTGAGCTGAGCGAGGCCCTGGAGCTCGATCCCGAGCGCGCCGAGGCCCTGAGCGGGCTGGAGCGGCTCTACGCGGCGACGGGGCAGGCCGCGCCCCTGGTGGGGGTGCTGGAGCGCCAGGTCGAGCTCCTCGATGACGCCGGCGAGCGGCAGCCGCTGCTGATGCGGATCGCGTCGTTGCAGCACGACGAGCTGAGCGACGCGCCGGCCGCCATCGAGAGCTGGCGGCGGGTGCTCGTAGACGCGCCCGACGACGAGTACGCCCTGGACGCGCTGGAAGACCTGCTGCGCGACAGCGAGCGCTGGGTGGAGCTGTCGGCTCACCTGGAGCACACCGCCGATGTGAGCGACGGCGAGGCCCGGACGGCGGTGCGCTTCCGCCTCGCCGAGGTGCTGCGGGTGCACCTGGCCGAGGGCGAGCGGGCGTTGGGGCTCTACCGCGACGTGCTGTCGGCGCAGCCCACCCACCCCGGGGCGGCGAACGCGCTGGCGGCTTTGTTCGATGAGCCGGAGGCCGCCGCCGAGGCAGGGGTGGACCGCCTGGAGGTGGCCGAGCTGTTGGAGCCCCTGCGCCGCGCCGCCGACGACGCCGCGGGGCTCGTGGCGGTGTTGGAGGTGCGCCAGGGCGCCGAGAGCGATCCTGCGGCGCGGAGCGGCCTGCTGGCCGAGATCGCCTCGCTCCGCGAGGGCCCGCTGGGCGACGCCGGCGGTGCCTTCGACGCGTGCGGGCGCGCGCTGCTGGTGACGCCGGCAGACGTGGACAACCGGGCCCGCCTGCACCGGCTGGCCGAGGCCGCCTACCGTTGGGACGAGCTCGGCGGGCTGCTGGAGACCGCCGCGGCCGACACGAGCGATCCGGCGCTGCGGGTCGCGTTGTTGATGGAGCTCGGGCGCCTGGAGGAGACGCACCGCGGGCAGGACGCGCGCGCTCGGGACGTGTACCGCGAGGTGCTGGGCATCGAGCCTGGGCACACCGGCGCCGTGAACGCGCTGGTGGAGCTGTTCACGCGGACCACCGCCTGGGAAGACCTGGTGCAGCTCCACCTCAACCTGTCGGCGGACGCGGAGGAGGCCGAGGGTCAGCTGGCGCACCTGTTCAAGGCCTGTCAGCTGCTGGAGGACGTGGTCAACGACCAGGAACGCGCGATCCAGACCTATCGGCAGATCCTGGAGGTCGACCCCGACAACCAGGCGGCGTTCTCGGCGCTGGAGCGCTACTTCGTGGTGCTGTCGCGCGACGAGGATCTGGCGGACCTGCTGCGGGATCGGCTGGACGCGACGGAGGATGCGGTCGCCCGCGGGGCGCTCCGCTTCCAGCTCGCCGAGGTGCTGGAGCAGCGCCTGGCGGACGTCGATGGTGCCATCGACGCGCTGCGCGTGCTGGTTGAGGATGACGACCCGACCCACGCCGGCGGCCTCGACGCCCTTGAGCGCCTGCTCATCGATGACGAGGCGCCCGATCGCCAGCTGAAGGTGGCTGGGATCCTCGAGGCGCTCTACACCGCCCGTGGCCAATGGGGCGACTGGGTGACCGTCCAAGAGGTCCGGCTCAGCCACGAGGCCGACATCTGGCAGCAGGTCGACCTGCTCTCGCGGATCGCGCAGGTCCAGGAGCGTGAGCTGGAGGCGCCGTCGGCGGCCTTCGACGCCTACGCCCGCGCCTTCGCCATCGACTACGGCAACCCCGAGCTCCAGGGCCAGCTCGACCGGCTCGGCGCTGAGCTGGCGGTCTGGGGTCCCCTCGTGGACGTCTACCTGGCCGGCATCGAGGACTACGCCGATCTGGACGGCGCGGTCTCGATCTTGCTGAAGGTGGCTGGCCTGCTGGACGGCTCGCTCGAGGAGCGCGATCGCGCCATCGCCTGCTACGAGCGCGTGCTCCTGGTGGACGACGCCAATGGTGAGGCCCTCAACGCCCTCGAGCGCCTGCTGACGTCCGAGGCCCGGCACGCGGACCTGGTCCGCGTGCTCGCCCGCAAGGCCGATCTGTCGCTGGAGCCCGATGAGAAGAAGGCGCTGCTCTACCGCATCGCCGAGACCAACGAGGATCTGCTCGATCTCCCGGGCGAGGCCATCGAGACCTTCCGGCGGATCTTCGACGAGGATCCCGAAGATCAGCGGGCCGTCGACGCCTTGATGCGGCTGTACGAGCGGGAGGGCCAGTGGTCCCAGCTCATCATGGTGCTGCGCGAGAAGCTCGAGCTGGTCGACGACGACAGCGATCGCAAGGCCGTGCTGGTCCGGATCGCGACGGTCTATGAGAGCAAGCTGGAGGACTTCGAGGAGACCATCCTCACCTGGCGCACGGTCCTCGAGCAGAGCCCCAATGATCGCGACGCGCTGGACGCGCTGGATCGACTCCTGAGCCGCGAGGCGCGGTGGGGCGAGCTGATCGACCTGCTCGAGGCCGAGCGCGATCTGTACCTCGACAGCGATCAAGCCCGCGCGGACGCCATCGAGCTGCGCGTGGCCGATGTCCTGGAGCACCGGCTGTCGCAGCCCCCGCAGGCCATCGAGCGCTATGCGGAGCTGCTCGAACGGGCGTTCGAGCGCGACAGCGCCCGCGCGGCCCTGGAGCGGCTGCTCGGTGACGAGACCCACCGCCTGCAGGCGAGCCGGGTGCTCGAGCCGCACTACGAGGGGCTGGAGCGCTTCGAGGAGCTGGCTCGGATCCTGGAGCTGCAGCTGATGGATCTGGAGGCGCCGATGGAGCGCCTGTTGATCCTCAAGCGCCTGGCGGGTCTGCGCCGTGATCCCTTGGATCAGCCGCGGGGCGCCTTCGACGCCTATGGCCGCGCCCTGCAAGAGGACCCGTCGGACCCGGAGGTCCTGGCGGCGCTGACGGCCCTCGCCGACGAGCTGGGCGCGCACGCGGATCTGGCGCAGCGGCTCGCCGAGCGGCTGCCTTCGGTGCTCGATGACCAGATCGCCCTGGACCTCAACCGGCGGCTGGCGCGGCTGCGCGACCAGGCGCTGCAGGACGCCCCGCAGGCCATCGAGAGCTGGCAGGCGGTGCTGGCGGCAGACGGCTTCGATCAGGAGGCCCTGGCCGCCCTGGATCGCCTCTACCAGGCCAGCCAGAACTGGCACGCGCTGATCCAGATCCTCCGCGTGCGGGCCGAGGTCGGCGAAGAGCACGAGCTGGCGGATCTGCGCTTCCGCCTGGGCTACCTGGTGGAGGCCGTGGAGGGCGACGTGGGCGAGGCGGTGAACTTGTACCGCACCGTCTTGTGGGACCAGCCCGACCACGCCTACGCCCGTGAGGCCATGGAGCGGCTGGCGGTCAACCCCGAGCAGCGACAGGCCATCGCGGACGTGCTGGAGCCCATCTACCGGGACGCGGCCCAGTGGGACAAGCTGGCCATCCTCACGGAGATGCGCATCGAGCTGGCGCAGGACGCGCGGGATCGCGCGCGGCTGTGGGTGGCGGCGGCCGAGCTGCGAGCCGATGAGCTCAGTGAGCCCGCGGCGGCCTTCGATCGCATGCTGCGCGCCTTCCACGAGACCCCCGACGACCTGGAGATTCGCGAGCGCCTTGGGGTGCTGGCGGCGGCACAGGGGGCCTGGGAGGCGATGACGGACGCCTACGAGCAGGTCACGGCGCGGCTCGCGGATCCCGAGCTGCAGCTGACGGATCACCTGCAGATGGCGGCGTGGTCTCGCGCGCATCTGGCCGACCTCGACCGCGCGGTGGGCCACTTCAAGGCGGCGCTGATCATCAGCCCCGACAACGAGGCGGCGCTGGACGCGCTTGAGGCGCTCTACGCGGAGCGGGGTGATGACGCGGCGCTGGTGGACATCGTCGAGCAGCGCGCGGAGCTGGCCTTCGACCTGGACGAGAAGCGCAAGCGGTTCCACCAGCTCGGGCAGCTCGCCCGCACTCAGCTGGGCGACATCGACCGCGCCGTGGCGGCCTACGAGCGCGTGCTCGAGATCGACGACGCGGACGCCGAGGCGTTGACCGCCTTGGAGTCCCTGCACGGGATCGCCGAAGACTGGCCGGCGCTGCTGGCCGTGCTCGAGCGCCGTGCCGAGAACACGTACGACGGCGAGGCCCTGGTGGCGATCCACAAGCGCATCGGCGGCCTCGCGCGGGACCGGCTGGACGATCTGCCGCTGGCGGCCGAGTCGTTCGAGCGGGTGCTGGAGTTCGACGGCGACGCGACGCCGATCATCCAGGAGCTGCGGGAGCTCTACACCCGCATGCGGGCCTGGGATCGCCTGCAGGATGTGCTCGTGAAGGCGCTGTCCACCGGCGACGACGGCGCCCGCCGTGAGGTGCTCTTGGCCCTCGGCGAGAACGCGCAGAGCCGCCTGGAGCGCCCGGATGAGGCGGTCGAGTACCTGCGGCAGGTCTTCGTGATGGCGCCCGCCGACCGCGCCGTCGCCGACCAGCTGCTGGCGCTCTACGCCGCGACGGCGCGGTGGTTTGACCTGGTCGAGACCCTCCGGGAGCACTTGGCGGCGGCCGACGAGGCCGGCAACCTGGCGCCGACGGATCGCGTGGCGTTGCTGGTCCGGCTGGCGACGGTGGCGGAGCGTGAGCTGCAGGACGCCGATCTGGCCATCGAGTCGCTCAACCAGGTGCTGGCGGTTGAGCCCCACCGGGTCGACGCGCTGTCGGTCTTGGCGCGCCTCTATGAGCGCAGCGGCGAGTGGGAGCGGGCGGCCGAGACCCTGGAGCAGTGCCTCGCCCACGCCACGCCTGGCGCAGAGCGGGCGGCGGCACGCCGTCAGCTTGGGCTGCTCTACCTCGAGCGCCTGGACGACGCCGCCCAGGGCCGGCCCCATCTGGAGGCGGCCCTCGACGAGGCCGATGACGCTGAGGCGCTCGCTGCGCTCCTCACGCTGGCGCGGGCGAACGACGACAGCGCCGAGATCCTGCGCCTGTCAGAGCGCGAGCTGGGGATGGTGGCGGGTGCGGACCGGGTGGCGCCGCTCCAGGCCATCGCCGTCTTGCGGCTGGCCGCGGGGGATCAGGCGGGCTGGCTCGGTGCGCTGGAGGAGGCCCTGGAGTGGGCACCCGACGACCTTGGCGTGACCGATCAGGTGATCGACGCCTACATCGACGCCGGTCGCTACGACGAGGCGGTGCCGCTGCTGGACCGCACCACGGAGCGCCTCCAGAGTGAGCGGCGCTTCAAGGAGCTGTTCCGGTACAACTTCCGCCGCGGCAAGGTCGCCGAGGCGCGAGGGGACGAGGCCGCTGCGCTCGAGGCCTACACCAAGGTGTTCGAGTTTGATGCGACCTTCGTGCCCAACCTGCTGGCGCTCGGCGCCCTGCAGGTGCGTGCCGAGGCCTGGGCCCCGGCGCTGAAGGTCTACCAGACCATCCTGCTGCACCAGACCAAGCTCGACACGCCCAGCCGGGTGAAGGTCTTCCACGCCCTCGGTCGCGTCCGCGCGGCGCTCGGCGAGACCCGGAAGGCCAAGGACATGTTCAACCGGGCGCTGGGGCTGGATCCGGAGCACGGCGCGAGCCGCGACGCCCTCAACGCCCTCGACGTCTGAGTTCATCAGAGGAGCCTGCATGGCAACCCCGACCCGAGACGCCCTCGCCCTGAAGGCACTGGGCTTGCTGCCCAAGAACGCCTGGAGCCGGGCGATTGGGCGTCTGGCCTACCTGAACCTGCCCAAGCCTGTGGGGCGGGTCTCGGTCTCCGCCTTTGCGCGGATGTACAACATCGCCCTGGACGAGGCGGAGCACCCGGTCGAGCACTATCGCTCCATCGGCGAGCTGTTCACGCGGCGGCTGCGGCCCGGCGCCCGGCCCATCGACCGCCGGCCCGGCTTCGCGGTGAGCCCCGCGGACGGCCACGTGCTCAACAGCGGCCGGCTGGTGGATGGCGCGCTGATCCAGGCCAAGGGGCGCGACTTCCACGTCGCGGACCTGCTGCGAGACGAGGCCGACGCGCGGCGCTTCGAAGGGGGTAGCTGGCTGACGGTGTACCTCAGCCCGCAGGACTACCATCGGGTCCATCACCCGGTGGAGGGGGAGATCACGGCGGCGCGCTACATGCCGGGGCACCTGTGGCCGGTCAACCGGCTGGGCGTGGAGTACGTCGAGTCGCTGTTCTGCGTCAACGAGCGGCTGGCGACCTTCGTGGACAGCCCGATGGGGCCCGTCTGCACGATCATGGTCGGCGCGACCTCGGTGGGCCGGATCACCACGGCCTACGATCCCGGCCTCGAGACCAACCGGGGTGGTGCGCCGACGCTCACCCCCTACCAGACCCCCAAGCGGGTCGCCCGTGGTGACGAGCTGGGCACCTTCCACCTTGGGTCGACGGCGATCGTCCTGTTTGGGGCGCCCGACGTCGAGCTGCTGCCGCTCACCGATGGCGCTACCATTCATCTCAACGAGCCCATCGCGCGCCGAACGGCGGTGTAGTAATGTGATGAGGATGGATACGTTCCATCCGCCTGCGCGGCATGGGGGGGACACCGGTGACCAAGCGAGTGCCTGAGAACAGCACACCTGTCGCGCCTCGGCAGGACGACGCTGAAGACAGCGCCGTCTATGCGCTGGAAGAGGGCGCGCCGCCGTTGGCGGCGGTGTTTCGGCCTCGCGGCCGGAAGAAGCGCAGCGCCCCGGTGGCCGTAGCCCAGGCGCCTGTCGACCGCTCCGTCGCCCGGGCGCGTCACCAGCACCGCGGAGACGGGCACCCGGAGGAGGGTGGACCGGACGCGGGCCTCGACGGCCTCCTGTCACAGCCCTTCGCCGTCGATGACCTCGTGGACTCCGATCCCATGGCCGGCGGAGACTACGGTGACGATCCGCTCAGCGAGCCCGAGCCCAGCTTCGTTGGGGAGCTGCCGCCCACTGTCGCTGCCCAGCTGGGCCGAGCGCCTGCCGCGGGGCTCGATGTGCTGCCGGACGGGGCCGATCCCGTCTGGGCGCACCACGCGCTGCTGGAAGCGGTCGCCCGCAAAGCGAGCGCCCCGCGTGCGCCCGAGCACGGCGCCTGGTTCGCGGAGCTCTTCAGCCGCGAGTACCTGCTCGCCTACCCGGAGCGGCAGCCGTTTGCCCGCGACGTGGCCGTCAGCTTCGTCGAGCAGAGCCTGGGCGTGGCCCCCGGAGGCCGGCTCCTGGACCTCGCCTGCGGCTACGGGCGCATGTCGATCCCCTTGGGTCGACGGGGCTACGAGGTCATCGGCGTCGACCTGAACGTCGACATGCTCGAGCGCGGCCTCGGCGTCGCCCAGCGCGAGCAGATCCCGGTCAAGCTGGTGCACGGAGACATGCGCGACCTCGCCTTCGACCAGGTGTTCGATGGCGCCTGCGTGCTCGACA
>JAUHVS010000286.1 GCA_030424955.1 bacterium
CGGCCTGGGGGCCATCCTGGCGGCCCGGGCGAAGCCCCAGGCGGTGGTGACCTTCGCGGTCTTCTCGCCCGAGCCGGCCCCCACCCGGATCGAGCCCGCGATCCGCCGCATGCAGTCGGCCATCGAGCAGGGCTTCGCGCAGCCCCCCGCGGGCCTGGAGGCGGTGGCCCAGCGGGCCGGCGGGCGCCCGCCCGAGCTGGTGATCTCGCCGGTGGCCATGGCCGATTTACCGATTCAGATCGAGGGGTTGGCCGAGGGGGCGCCCACGCACGCGGCGGCGCTCGCGGCGGCGCAGTCGGCGGTGCTGCTGCGCTACAAGGGCCCGGCGCAGCCCGACGAGGCGCACCTGTGGGGGGCCGGGCTCGCGGCGGCGGTGCTGGCCGCGGCGCCGGGGCACGTGGTGGTGGATCTGTCGACCCTGGCGGTGCTCGACGGCGCCGGCTGGGCGGCCGGGCTGGGGGCGCGGGACTGGATCGCGCAGCAGGTGGTCATCGAGGCCGCGCAGGCCGCCGACGGCGTGCAGTTCTTCACCCGCGGCATGGCCAAGCTGGCGCTGCCGGATCTGGAGCTGACGGGGGTGGCGCCCGCGGACGCCCGGGCGGCGTTCACGCGGTTCCAGCGGGTGTATGGGGACGTGCGATCGGCGGGCAGCCTGTCGCCGGCGCTGCCCGATCCGCAGCCCTGCGCGCGCCCGGCGGAGGCCTACGATCAGGCCTGCGCGGCGCTGCCGCCCGCGGGCCCCTGAGCGGCACGGCCGGGGGGCGGCGCGGGGGCGGGATCAGCCCACCGAGATGCGGTCTCGGCCGGCCCGCTTGGCGGTGTAGAGCCGGGCATCGGCGCGGGTGGTCAGCGTCTCGAGGGTGTCGTCGGCCTGGAAGTGCGCCACCCCGATGCTGGCGGTGATCCGGAGCGCCGCGATGTCCCCGTCGAACCTCAGGTCCCCGATGGCCGTGTGGATGCGCTGCGCCACGGTCAGCGCGTTGCGGTTGCCGCCGGTGAACACCGCGAACTCCTCACCGCCCAGGCGCACCGGGATGTCCACCTGCCGGATGGCGCCGCGGATGGCGCCGCCCACGGCCGCCAGCACCTGGTCGCCCGCCACGTGGCCGTAGGTGTCGTTGACGTGCTTGAAGTGGTCGAGGTCCACCATCAGCAGCGCCAAGGGGTTGGCCATCGAGCGGCGGGCCTGCTCCAGCAGCTGCTTGACGCCCACGTGCAGGTAGAGCCGGTTGTAGAGCCCGGTGAGCTCGTCGCGCATGGAGCGCTCGATCCAGTGGGTGCGCTGCAGCTCCAGCGCCCGCAGCTCGGCGGCCTTGCTGACGGCGGCGAGCAGCACCTCGCGGGCCTGGGTCAGGTAGGCGGCGGCGTCCTCGGTGAGCGCCGGCTGGCGGGCGTCGGGCGCGGCGCGCAGCCGCACCACGAGCAGCGCGCTCGCAGCCACCGGCAGGGCGCCACCGGGCAGGCCGCCCGCCGTCGCGTCGTCACAGCTGGCCAGCGGCACCAGCAGCGCGGGCGCGCCGTCGAGGGTCACCAGGTTCAGCACGCCGCCGGACGAGGCCAGGGCCATCAGGTGGGCGGGCTGGGGCTTCACGCGGCCGCGGTACTGGCTCAGAGGCTCGAAGTGCAGGCAGCTGGCGTCGTCGAGGTGGGCGAAGACCTCGATGAGATCGAGGGGCAGCAGCTCGCCCACCGAGTCGGCCACCGAGGCGATGACGTCGGCGAAGGCGTGGGTGCCGAGCACCGTGCGGGTGAGCCGCGTGAGCTCGCCGCGCACCTTGCTGATGCGGGCGATGTCCTTGCCCACGTCCGCCAGCAGGTACAGGCCGCACTCCAGCTCGCTGAGCCGATCGCACAGGAAGGTCACCTGCGCGTCGCCCTCGATGATCGAGCCGTGCTGGGGCGCGATGCGCCGCACCGGGTGCTGTCGGATGCGCGCCATGGCGTGCATCAGCACCTCGCGGCCCGGCATGTAGTGCTGGTGGAAGGGCAGGACCTGCGCCAGGTAGTCGGGGGCCTCGGCGTAGAGCTGGAAGCCCTCGGTGAAGGCGCCGAACAGGTCGCTCGAGAACAGGGTGCCCGTCTGGCCATCGAAGGTGCAGAACGCCCCAGGGAAGTGGGCGTAGGGTGTGAACACGAAGTCGAAGCGCCGGCCGCCCAGGGTCAGCGTCCAGTCGTGCTCTTCCACCCGCAAGAGGGGCAGAGTAGCCCCGTACGAGTGGATGATGGTCTCGATGCGCCAGTGGGTGATGACCGTCACGGGCCCGGGCAGATCGGCCTCGATGTCCCGCAGGGCCCCGATGACGTCGGGATCCTGGTGGTGCGCCACCACCCAGCGCACCTGGTCGAGGGGCATGATCTGCTGGATCTTCGCGCGGGTGCTGGGCCAGGTGAGCACCGAGCCCGGGTCGAGCAGCACCCCGCCGTCGGCGGTCTCCACGAGGTACGCGTGGCACTGGAATGCGTCGCCCTCGACGTAGTGGCCGACCCACCAGACGCCCTCGTCGACGGCGATAGGCAGGGCGGGGTCCAGCTCGCGGGGCGTGGGCGCCGTCATCCCACAGCGTCCAGGCGCTGCTTGAGGTCGACGATCATGGCCTCGGCCTCGCCGACGGGCTCGGCGCCCACCGACAGCCAGTACTTGAGCCGGTCGAGGGCCACGGAGCAGTCCGTGGAGTCCTTGACCGGATCGTAGGTGCCGAGCTGCTCCAGGAAGCGGCCGGCCTTGGCGCCCGGCTGGGCGACCACCACCCGGAACACCGGGCGCTTGCGGTTGGCCATGCGCTGCAGGCGGATGTTGAGGGCTGGGAGGGGGGCGTCGGCGGGGGGCATCGAGGACATGTCACGGTCTCCGCGTCGTCTGGCGGGGCTTCCTACACGAGTGCGGCAGGTTCGCCAATGACATCACGATGTCTGTGACAGCGGTCTGGCTGCGCAGACGCGGTCGCGGCCCTGACGTTTGGCGGCGTAGAGGGCCTCGTCGGCGCGGGCGATGAGGCTGTTGATGGCCTCGCCCTTGGCCCGCAGGGCCGTGCCGACGCTGGCGGTGATGCGCTCGGTGGCCAGGGCGTCGGTGAAGCGTAGGGCGGCGACGCCGGCCCGCACCGCCTCGGCCCGGGCGGCGAGCTGGCCGGCGGGATCCGAGCCGCTCAAGAACACGAAGTGCGCGAACTCCTCGCCCCCGAGCCGGGTGGGTACGTCGCCGGCCTCGGCGAGGGTCAGCAGCACCCCCGCGCTCTGGCGCAGCACCTCGTCGCCCGCGGGGTGCCCGTAGGTGTCGTTGACGCGCTTGAAGTGGTCGAGATCCACCATGATCAGGCCCACGGACACGGCCTCGGAGCGGTCGGCGACGCCGAGCTGCGCCGGCAGGGCGTCGTGCATGCGCAGGCGGGTGTACAGGCCGGTCAGCACGTCCCGCGACGACTGCAGGTACAGGCGCTGCCGGTCGAGCTCGGTCATGCGGTGCAGCGCGGCGCGCTCCAGGCCCACCTCGATGGGCTCGCTGACGCGCACCAGGGCCTCGCGGATCTGGTCGTCCACCTCGATGGCGCGGGTGAGCCGGAACACCACCACCGCGTGGCAGGTGTCTTCGCCGGGGCGCTGCAGCCCGAAGACCAGCTCCGGGGCCGCGTCGCGGGGCGCCCCCTCGCAGGCGGGCGTCGACGCGGGGCCGCCCAGCCGCGCCATCACCGCGGGGGGCACGCAGTCCGTCAGGCGGCCCTCGAAGCGGTTGGCGGGGCCCAGGTGCAGCACCTGATCACCGGGGCGCGCGACGAAGAAGTCCATCTGCTCGACGGGCATGACCTCCTGGGTGACGGCCAGCAGGGCGCGGGCGACGTCCCCGAAGTCGCGGTTGACCACCAGCGCCTGGGTCACCTTCGAGAGCATGCGGTTGAGCTGCGACAGGCGCTTGACCTCGGTGCTGATGTCGGCCAGCAGGTACAGCCCGCAGTCGAGCTCGCTGAGCCGGGTCATCATGAACTCGACCAGGTCGGGGGGGATGATGGACCCGTGCTGGGGCAGGATGACCTCGATGGGCAGGCGCTTGAGGCGCTCCAGGGCGTGCAGCAGCACGTCCCGGCTGGGGATGTAGTGCTCGTGGAAGGGCCGCAGCTGCTCGAAGTAGGCCTCGCCCGGGGCCACGAGCTGGAAGCCCTCGGTGAAGCCCCCGAAGAGGTCGCTCGACAGCAGCGCGCCCGGCAGCGGGTCGAAGGTGGTGAACGCCCCGGGGAAGTGGGCGTAGGGCGTGAAGACGAAGGACAGCGTGCGGTCCAGCAGCGGCAGCCGCCAGTCGTGGTCCTCGACCTGCCAGAAGGGCAGGTTGCGCAGCCCCAGGTGCTTGAGCAGCGCGGCGGCGCGCCAGTGGGTCACGAGCACGGCGTCGTCGCGGCTGACCATCTGGTCGATGAGGGGCAGCGCGCCGGTGATGTCGGGGTCCTGGTGGTGGGCCACGAAGTAGCGGATGTGGCTGAAGGGCACCACCTGCTCGATCTTGCGCAGGGTGTGCCGGAAGGTCAGCACGCTGCCCGGGTCGAAGAGCACCGACTGGTCGCCTTGCTCCAGCAGGTACACGTGGCACTGGAAGGGATCGTTGGGCAGGTAGTGGCCGACCCACCACAGGCGGTCGCCCAGGTGGATGGCCTGCTCGGGGTCAGGGTTGACGGGTGGGCGCCAGGTGCTACGCATGCTGCCCTCCGGGGCTGCGGGTGCCCCTCTATCGGGCGCAGGCGCCGCGGAACTGAGCGGTTTCGCGAAGGGGGTCCGCTGAGTACCCTGCGCGGCGCCCGCCGATCGACCGGATCGGCGCCCCGCGCTGGCCGAACCGGAGGCACGAATGAGCGCACCCGAGACCCCGCCCCGCTCCAGCGGGCACGCCCGCTTGGACAGCCTGGTGGGCCTGTGGGACACCCAGACCGAGGTGTTCATCGACGCCCTCGGCCGGGCGGTCGAGGTCGACGGCTCCGTCGAGAAGTCGTGGGCCCTGGGCGGACGCTTCCTGCGGGAGGATCTGGCGGGCGTCGGCGAGGACGACGAGCCCCTGCTGGGGCTGGGCTTCATCGGCTATGAGCCCCACACCGAGCGCTACGAGGCGGTGTGGATGAGCACGGGCGCCTGCGGCATGGGGGTGTGCACGGGGCGCGACGTGGGCGATCAGCTGATCTTCGAGGGCGAGGAGCCGGCCCCGGACGGCGGGCGGCGGCGGTTCCGCGCCGTGCTGACCATCGAGGGGCCGGATCGGCACGTGCTGTCGCAGCACTTCCGGGATCTGCGGGGCGCCTGGGCCCTGGCGTTCCGCATCCAATACGACCGCGCGATCCCCGGCTGAGCCGCCGCCGAGGGCCTGGCCCCGCGGCCGCCGGCGGGCCCGAAGCGCAGCGGCGGGGCTCAGCGCCGGCAGCGCCAGTGCACCGTGCCGGTGAGCCGGTCTGCGTCGCCGCCGACGCCGTCGTAGCGCACGCCCCCGGCGCACTGGCCGCACACCTGGCCGCAGTGCCCGCCCCACGCGTCCACCTCGCCGTAGCCCAGGGCCTCGCAGGTGTCCGACGGGTCGTAGGTGCCCGCCCGATCGGCGGCGATCCAGGCGGTGTTCTGGCCCGCCGCGCACACCCGCCAGCTGTCCCCCGCGAGCCGCCCGACGGTGCCCGTGCTGCCCACGGCGGGCGGCGCGAAGGCGAGGGCGGCGACCCGCCGCCAGCAGTGGTTGATGCGGTCGCAGCCGTGGTCATCCACATAGGCCGAGTAGCTGCACCCCGGGGCGCCGCAGTCGTACAGCGCGCCCTCGCTGGGGGCGGCGAAGCGCTCGGGGGCGCCCTCGCTGGCGGGGCCGCAGAAGGTGTTGGCGTCGCCCCAGCCGTCGAGGAACGCGCGGCGGTTGGGCACGTTGGCCGAGGTGGAGCAGGCCCAGTCGGCGTCCCCCAGGGTGGCGTCGCAGGCGGCGGCGCAGGAGAGGCTGCGGTGGCCGTCCCACGAGGGGCCGTCCGAGACGGCGAACTGGCCCTGGCGCAGCAGCCGGCCGGCCTCGCGGGCGAAGATGAACCACTGCCCGCTGCGCACGCCGGCCCGCCCGCACTTCGCGACGCCGTCGGCCTCGCCCCAGTCGGTGCCGTCGCTGCCGTTGCCGTCCAGGCCGCGGTCGTTGAAGTCGACGGTGAAGTCCTCGCTGGCGCTGCAGAAGTCCTCGCCCTCGAGGTAGCCGCTGGTGGCCCAGGGCTGGCCCGCGGGCAGGTAGGCGCCCGAGCGGTTGTTGCGCCGCGCGGGGGGCGGATCGGCGCCGGCGCCGTTGCCCTCGCTGAAGCAGCTGTCGGCGTCGCTGCCGGTGGTCCACTCGGTGTACCAGGGCGTGTCGTACATGCTCAGGTCCACCACGAAGGGATCGCCGTGGGGCGCCTGCTGGTCGCGGCAGGCGAAGCGCACGTCGAAGCGCGCGTCCAGGGCCCGCAGGCCGTCCCACACGGCGGCGCCGTTGCCGGCCGGGGCCAGGGTGGTGAGGTCGGCGTACCAGCCGCTGCGGGCGTCCACCAGCGGGCGGTCGGCGGTGCTCGCCACCAGGGTCCAGCCGCCGCCGTCGCGCTGCTGATCGCACCACACCTCGTACACCGCCAGCCCAGGGCCGGGCTGCAGCCGGTAGACGCCGTCGGTGACGAAGCCCGCGTCGCGGGCGGCGCGGCAGCTCGCGAAGCGCTGGCACACCGGCGCCGGATCGATCACGCCGTCGCAGTCGTCGTCGACGCCGTTGCAGCGCTCGGGGGTCGGCGGCGCGGCCACGGCGGCGCACTCGACGCGGGCGGTGGCGGGGTCGCAGGCGGTCAGGCCCACGCGGGCGCAGGCGCCCTGGCCGGCCACGCAGGGCAGGCCGGTGCCGGGCAGCTCGTCCACCACGCCGTCGCAGTCGTCGTCGTCGCCGTTGCAGCGCTCCAGGGTGGGCAGCCCGGGGGTCGCGTCGCAGCGGATGGCGCCGTCGAGGCAGGCCAGCGTGCCCTGCCGCCGGCAGGCCCCGACCCCGGCGAGGCAGGGCTCGCCGCCCTGGGGCGGCGCCTGGCCCTCGTCGGTGCGGCCGTCGCAGTCGTCGTCGACGCCGTTGCAGGTCTCGACGCCGGCGGGGCCGGGCACGGCGCTGCAGATCAGGGCGATCCCGTTGGCGCCGCAGCGGCGCTCGCCGACGCGCTGGCAGGCGCCGACGCCGGCGGTGCAGGCGTCGCCCAGGCCCGGCAGGTTGTCGATGACGCCGTCGCAGTCGTCGTCGCGGCCGTCGCAGCGCTCCACGCCCGGGGGCGCCGGCACGGCGTCGCACACCACCTGGGCGGCGTCCGGATCGCAGCGGGTGTGGCCCTGCGCCGCGC
>JAUHVS010000287.1 GCA_030424955.1 bacterium
CTTGAAGCTGCGGTATGGCACGGACGACACCATCAGCCCCGCCAGCGTGAGGGCGCCCAGGGCCGCGGCGTGGGCGGGCACCGGCAGATCCGCGGCGACGGCGCCCAGGGCGATGGCCGCGGGGATCGTCACCGCCAGGCCGCTGAAGCGCGCCGGCCCCACCGGCTTGGGCGCGCCCGCCCCAGCAGCCACCGTGAACCGCGCCAGCCGGGTGGCCGCCGCCGCGATCAGCGCCGCCACCGCCAGCAGGCCCAGGGGGCCCGCGGCCGACAGCTTCCAGGCGTACAGCGTCAGCGCCGGGGCCACGCCGAAGGTCACCAGATCGGCCAGGGAGTCGAGCTGGGCGCCGAAGGCGTTGTCGGCCCCCAAGGCCCGCGCGGCGCGGCCATCGAACAGATCGCACACCAGCCCCGCGAACACGCAGGCGGCGGCGATCCACAGGGGCTGGCCGGCGGCCACCACGCCCAGGGCGGTGGCGCCGAACAGCAGGTTGCCGAGGGTCAGGGCGTTGGGGATCACCCGGGCCGCGCGGCGGCGGGCGGGCGAGGTGTCGGTGGGCTGGCTCATGGTCTTCTCCGTCAACAGCCGCCTGATGTGCAGGCACCCCGGGCTTGAGCAACCGCCGTGCCAAGGCCGCGCAGCCCCACTGTGAACGGATCGGTCAGGGTTTCTGGGCCGCCCCGTGCCGCCCGGTCACAGGCGGCCGTGCCCGAGGGGCACCGTGCGAAGCGCAGGTGGCGGGGGTGCGCAGGCCGCGGCGCGGCCCGCAGGGTGCGCAGGCTACCGGCGCTCCCAGCGCAGCTTGGTGCGCAGCGACCGGGTGCGGTCCTCGCCCTCGAAGCTCAGCGACAGGTGCAGGCCCGCGAGGTCGCGCAGGAAGGCGGTCACGGGCGAGCCCTCGACGGGCAAGGGCGGCCACTTCGGGGCGACCTCGCTGCCGTAGATGGCGTGGGTGATCTCGCCGCCGGGCGCCACCGTGAAGGCCCCGCCGTGGGGGCTGCCGGGGATGTAGCCCAGCCACTGCAGCGCGGTGGCGTCGCGGGCCTCGGCCTCGGCGGCCAGGCCGGGCAGGCCCACCACCAGGTCCTCCCACGCCAGCAGGCCCGAGCGGTGGGCCCGCAGCCCCCCCCACTCCATCAGGCCCAGGAGCGTGCGGTTCAGCCAGCCGTCGGGGCCGGCCGGGCGCGCGTCGATGAAGCTCTGGGGGGCGTCCGCCTCCGGCGCGTCCTTGGCCGCGGGGATCGGCAGCTTGCCGTCCAGCGCGGCGTCGATCTGGGCCTCGAGGGTGGCGCGGTTGAAGGCCAGCAGCAGCACCTGCTTCGCCACGGCGTAGTGCACGGACACCCCGTCGCCGTCGATCTTCTCGCGCACGGTCACCACCTCGACGTCGCGGTAGGCGCCGCTGGGCCCCCAGTCGAGCATGCCCGGCGCCGCGGTCATGGCCAGGCCCTTCAGGGCCGCGAGCCCCGCCGCCAGCGCCAGCGGCTGGCCCACGTGGGCGCCCAGGTAGAGGGGCAGCCGGTCGATGACCTCCTTGCGGGTCTTGATGTCGCCAAAGGCGCCCGGCCGGTGCATCCCGGGCACCTCGCCCAGCGACAGGGCGGCGTCCCACAGGCCGCTGCGATCCGCGGTGCCGATCATCACCCAGTCGCCGAGCCAGTCGATGCCGATGTCCCGCGAGCCGCTGGCGGTGCGCCCCAGCTCCCCCAAGGTGCGGCGAAGCTGCGCGTCCTGGCCCACGGCCAGCACCACCCGCAGGCCGTCCGGCGCGTCGCCGGGCTGCACGCGCATCTTGCCCACGTCGCGGGCGATGCGGTTGTAGTCGCTGCCCTGGATGAGCGGCAGCATGCGGGCGTCCAGGCGCAGCTGCTTGCCGTCCGCGCCGCGCATCACCCGCACGCCGATGGGGTCGATGAAGCCGCGCCAGTAGTTACGGTAGGTCTCGCGGAAGCGCTCGTAGGCGGCCACCTCGCGGCGGGTGGCGGTGGTGGCCTCGATCTCGGCGAGGGGGCGCAGCCGATCGGGCCGGCCCCACGTCTTCGACGACGCCCCGGTGGCGGGATCGAAGTCGATGGCGCCGCCGCCGGCGTGGGTCAGCTGGCTGGCGTCGAGCACGCCCAGGGCCACCAGATCCGCCGCCCGCTTCGGGCGCTCGCCCTGCAGCCAGCCGTACAGCAGCGCCGCCTGGTTGACGGCCATCAGCTCGGACCAGCCGGCGAGCCGGCGGCCCTGCAGGATCTTCGTGCGCGGCGACACCGCGTTCAGCACGAAGCTGTCGCTGAGGAAGATGAAGCCGTCCTCCTGCTCGGGATCGTAGCGGTAGAGCATGCGGAAGTAGCGGTACTCCCCGCTGGCCGCCAGGGCGGTGGTGGGATCCGCCTGCACGGCGAGCAGCGACGTCACGCCCGCCTCGCTGTTCGACAGCGCCAGCACCTCGGCGTCGAGCGCGACGCGGTACTGGTTGACCTCGCCGTCGGCCGTCCACAGCCGCCGCACGGCCTTGCCGCCGATGGTGAGGTCGCTGACCTTCACGTCGGGGCGCCGGGCCCGGGTGCGCGCCTCGTAGCTCGCCAGCGCCTGCTCGATGAGCGCGCCGTTGCGCAGGTGGAACAAGATCGAGACGTCGGTGCCGTCCCGCAGGAAGGGGTCGCTCGCGATGAGGGCCACGCCCTTCGCCGCCACGTGCCCCAGGGTCTTCGACAGGCCCATGCGCTCCACGCCAAGCTGGCGCTCGTAGCGGGTGGCCAGGCGGCGATCGCCGGCGCGCTCCTCGAGGATGTGCGCCACGGGCCGCAGCAGCCCGTCGGCGTCCTCCGCCAGGCGCACGAGCGTGCGCAGGTCGTGGAAGTGGAGGTACAGGTGGTCGCCCGGCGCATACCGCGCCAGCGGCTCCACGGCGGGCTGACCCCCCAGGGCGGCCATCATCTCGCCCCACGGGTGGCCCGGCAGATCGACGGGCTTCACCTCGGCGAGGGGCTGCGCCGGCCCCGTGTAGTTGTCGGGCGCCAGGGCCAGGCCACGGTCGGCCTGCAGCGCCTCCTCGATGCTCGTCAGGCCGCTGTAGAGCGCCATGGTCTCGCTCAGGTCACTGCGGCTCGCGCGCTGGGCCCGCCGCCGGGCCTCGGGCAGCGCCAGGTTGGCGAGCCGATCGAGGCGCGCCGACGCGTAGGCGCTGAACAGGTCCTGGCGCTGCTGCCCCACCACGGAGCGCGCCTTGAACCAGCGGCCCGCGGCCTCGAAGAAGCGCTGGGCCAGCTCGCCGCGCTCGGTGGCCGTGCCCGTCTTCACGGTGATCTGCACCCGCGCGCCCGGATCGTGGCCAGTGCTCGGCTGCAGCCAGCTCAGGGTCAGCTCGGCCGGGGCCTTCGCGGTGCCCACCAGCCGCACGTAGGCGAGCGGGCGGTCGCCCACGCGTCCCTCGCCCGCCGGCACGGCGAGGCCGTGGCGATCGCCCTGCACGAGCACCCGCCCGCGCACCAGGACGCCCGCGGGCAGCCCCGAGAGATCGGCGGGCATGGCCACCTCGAGGTACAGCGCGCCGCCCTCGACCTTGACGGCCTCGGCCTGCACGGTGACCGGCGGGAGCACCTTGGGCGCCACCTCACCGGACTCGCGCTTGAGCGACGGGCCGGGATCGGTGCGATCGGTGGGGCCGGTCGGCCCGGCGGCCGGCGCGGGGGACGCGCTGGCGGCGCCTGAGGCGGCGGCGCCGCTGGCCGGGGCGGTGGGCGGCGTCGCGGGGGACGGCCCGCCTTTGCAGGCCGTGAGCCCGACCGCGCCGAGGAACGCCAAACCGATGAACGGGCGCATGAGACCTCCAAGTGGGACCAGATGGCGCGGAGGATAGCCCACCCCCGCGGTGCGCGCACCGGCGCCGTCACAGCGCCGTGGTCCACCGGCGCCTTGGGGGCGCCGCCACGGCGGGCCCCGGACCGCAGGCCCTGCTGCACAGCCCGGGCCAGCCCCCGACGCCCGGGCCAGGGCGTGGGCGCGGCTGCGGCCGTGCGCCCGTACACTGAGCGCGCACACCCCCTGCACACAGCGTCAGCCCACCCGCCGGCCCACCGACCGGCTTGCGCCCCACGCCCCGGATCGCCAGCATGCGCCGCCGCCCGAGGAGGTCCCCATGGCCACGCCCCGCTTCCACATCCCCCAGGCCCCGGACGCCGAGCTCAACCGCAGCCCGGCCGCCGCCCTGATCGGCCGCCTCGCCGCCGACAGCGGGCTGCTGCTCAGCCACTTCGAGCACCGCCACCACCTGCCGGGCCCCGACGACTGGATCCGCGACGATCGCCCCGATCTGGCCGGCGTGCCGGTGTGGCGCGGGGGCCGGCTGGTGGAGCACAAGTTCCAGCACTTCCGCGGCGACAACCCCGTGGGCAGCTTCCACCCCGGGCACCGCGCGAAGTGGACGGCCCACGAGCTGTGCCACGGGGTGGTGGGCTTCGCCTGGGCGCCCGACGCCAGCCCGCTGTTCCACGTGCTGGCCGCGCGGCTCAACGAGGTGGTGCCCGTCGCGCTGTACTACTTCTTCGACGAGGCCCACCTGCAGCGCTGCCCCCTGCACCAGGGCGGCGGGCCCCTCTTCGGCACCTGGTGCCCAGCCTGCGAGGCCGCGGCCCTGCGCGGCCCCGTCGCCGACGATCCGCAGGCAGCGCGCTGGCGCGCCGAGGGGCGGGCCTACGTCGAGGGCGAGCTGGCCGCCATCGAGCGCGCCGCGCGGACGGGGGATCTGGCCCCCCACCGGCACGCCACGCTGGAGCTGGAGAGCGACGGCTTCGCGTACGTCGCGAGCCACCTGCCCCGGCTGCAGTCCCCTGTCTTCGCGCGGTTCCTGGAGCGCTTCCACGGCCCGCACACCGGCTGGCACCGCGACCTGACCAGCCTCGCCGACCGGGTGCGCCAGCTCACCGCGGCGCTGGCCGACGGCGCCCCGCCCCCGCCCGCCTGGCCCGCGCCCCGCAGCGCGCACATCGCCCAGGACGTGGCCTGGCGCCTGCTGGAGGTGAGCCTGGACTGCGGCGGGGACGCGGCCCATCAGCTGCAGCGGCTGGCCGACGGGCTGGCGGACGCGCCCACGGATCTGGCGGGGGCGGTGGCGGGCTACCGGGCCCTCAGCGAGCGGTTCTACCTGCCGCCGGCCGAGGCGCTGTTCGCCGTGGGCTACGACCTGGTCGACGGCCTGGGCCGCGACGTCCCGCAGGTCGTCGAGGGCATCAGCCAGATCTGCCCGCACACCGAGGCGCTGCTCGGCGACCACCTGGACGTCGAGGCCCACCGCTTCGTGCACGGCGAGGCCCCCACCCGCGGGCCCGTCGCCCGGCGGTTCGCCGCGTGGCTGCACGCGCACGATCCGGGCGTGATCGCCGACGTCTGCCGCTACGAGGCCGCCACCGCCCACCCCGAGCCGTCGGATCCGGCCGCCGAGGGCTTCGCGGACGCCCCCGGCGCCGACACACAGCTGCGGCGGGTGCGCGGGCTGGAGGTGCTCGAGCTGTCGGTGGATCCGCGGGCCGTGGTGGACGCCCTGGAGGGCGACGACGACGCGCCCGTGGAGATCAGCGAGACCCCGGTCGCCCTGGCGGTGCGCCGCCGCGCGGGCGGCGACGTGCTGGTGGCCGAGCTGAGCGCCGACGCCGTGGCGGCCCTGGAACGCCTGCGCGCAGGCCCGCTGACCCCCGAGGCGCTGGGGCTGCCCACCGCCGAGCTCGACGCCCTGCGGCAGCTCGGGCTGGTGCTGCCCGCGCGCTTCGCCCTCACGCGCTGATCGGGTCGGCCGGACCGGGCCTCAGGCCCGCAGGCCCTCGCTGCGCACCACCTGATCCACGCAGGCGGGGTCGGCCGCGATGCGCAGCAGCGCCGCAGCCAGGATCTCGTTGGTGGTGGACTGGTAGCGGGCCCGCAGCCGGCGCCCGCCGAGCAGGCCGGCCAGGCCGAGCGCGCCGTCTGCCAGCGCGGCCCCATAGCGCTCCCCTGCCCGGGCCTCGTCGCGGTCCCCCAAGATGAAGGACGGCCGCGCCGCGGTCCACGGCAGGCCGCTGGCCGCCAGGTGGGCCTCGGCGTCCACCCGCGCCTTCAGGTACGCGTTGCGGGTGCCCGGCTTGACCCCCTCGGCGGACAGGTAGACGAAGCGCTCGATACCCCCCGCCGCCACCGCGGCGTCGATGAGCAGCCGGGTCAGGCCGAAGTCCACCGACTGGTAGTCCCCGCCCTCCCGGGCCATGCGCTTGCGGGTGGTGCCCAGCAGGCTGAACACGTGGCTGGGCCGGTGCTGTGCCAGCGCGGCCGCCATGCCCTCAGGGCTCCAAGGGGCTGACGAGACGGTGGCCCCCAGCCCCTCGAAGCGGGTGGTCCACTCGCCCAGCCGGCCGCTGTCGGGGCGCACGTGGGCCACCACCGCGTGCCCGGCGGCGCAGGCCTGGGCCACCACCGCCCGCCCCGTGAGCCCCGTCGCCCCCGCCACAAAGATCTGCATGGCCTGCCTCCTGGTGAGCCGCCCCCCGTGATACCGTGCGCGCGGCCAGATTGGGAGGGTGACATGGCGTTCCTCGACAGCCCGCTGGGGCTCTTGATCACCCTGGTGGCCCTCGTGCCCCTGATGTTCGCCGAGCAGCGCGAGAGCACCCTCGGGCGGCTCGCCTTCAAGCCCCTGGCGAGCGCCGGCTTCCTGGTCTTCGCGGTTCAGCTGGGCGCGGCCGAGACCACCGCTGGCACGGCCGTGCTGGTGGGGCTGGGCTTGTCGTTCATCGGGGACGTCGCGCTGATCTTCCCGCAGCGCGCGCCCTTCCTGCTGGGCCTCGTGGCGTTCCTGCTGGGGCACGTGGCCTACAGCGCGGCCGCCCTCATCGAGGGGGTCCACTGGCTGTGGGTCGCCGGCGCCGCCGCGCTGCTCGTGCCCTACGCCGGGCTGATCTACAGCGATCTGCGGCCGAAGCTCCCCGCCGACATGGTGGCCCCGGTCATGGCGTACATGGTGGTGATCTCGGCCATGGTCACCCTGGCGGTGGGCGCTGCCGGCCAGCACCCGGCCTACCTGCTGTTCACCGGCTCGGCGTTCCTGTTCTTCCTGAGCGACATCTCGGTGGCCCTGGACCGCTTCGCCGGCGCGGGCTTTGGCAACCGCGCCCTGGGCCTGCCCCTGTACTACATCGCGCAGCTCGGCATGGCCGGCAGCTGCGCGTTCTTCCTGGTGAGCCACACCCCATGAGCCGACTCGAAGGCCTGACCGCCCTGCCCGACGACGAGCTGACCCGCATCTACCGCATGAGCGTGCGGGGCACCTTCCCGGCCCCCGCCACCCGATCGGCGCTGATGTT
>JAUHVS010000288.1 GCA_030424955.1 bacterium
ACGGTGGCCCGCGCGCGAGCGATCCTGCTGGAGGACGAGACCTCGCGCCTCGTGGACGAGGAGAAGATCGTCGAGCAGGCGATCGAACGCACCGAGCAGGACGGCATCGTGTTCCTCGACGAGATCGACAAGATCGCCGTCTCGGGGGGGCGCGGGGGCGGCCAGGGGCCCGACGTCAGCCGCGGGGGCGTGCAGCGCGACCTGCTGCCCATCGTTGAGGGCAGCTCGGTCAGCACGAAGCACGGCATCGTCAAGACCGACCACATCCTGTTCATCGCGGCCGGCGCGTTCCACGAGTCGAAGGTCAGCGACCTCATCCCCGAGCTGCAGGGCCGCTTCCCCATCCGGGTGGAGCTCGAGGCCCTGGGCGAGGCCGAGTTCCTGCGCATCCTCACGGAGCCCAAGGCGAGCCTCGTCAAGCAGTACGAGGCGCTGCTCGCCACCGAGCAGGTCGAGCTGACCTTCACGCCCGACGCGCTGGGCGAGATCGCCCGCGTGGCCTTCCAGGCCAACACGCGGCTCGAGAACATCGGGGCCCGCCGGCTGCACACCGTGCTCGAGACCGTGATCGAAGAGATCTCGTTCAAGGCGCCGGAGCTGCGGGGCCAACAGGTGGTGGTCGACGCCGCCGTCGTCCGGGAGCGCCTCGCCGGCGTGCTCGAGGACGAAGACCTCAGCCGGTACATCCTGTGAAGCCCACGGCCATGCAATCCATCGAGAGCCTGCAAGACAAAGCCGCCGTCCTCGTCGAGGCGCTGCCCTACATCCAGCGCTTCGCCGGCGAGGTCTTCGTGGTGAAGTATGGCGGCCACGCCATGACCGATCCCGAGGCCCGGCGGGGCTTTGCGCGCGACGTCACCCTGATGCGCGCGGTGGGCATCAACGTCATCGTCGTGCACGGCGGCGGCCCGCAGATCCAGGCGGCCCTGAGCCGCATGGGCATCGAGAGCCAGTTCAAGGGCGGCATGCGGATCACCGACGACGACACCATGCAGGTGGCGCGGATGGTGCTCGTGGGCCAGGTGAACCCCGACATCGTCTCGCTCATCAACCAGGCGGGCGGCCGCGCGGTGGGCCTGTCGGGCGCCGATGGGCAGATGCTGCGCGCCCGCCGCATGACCCTCGATGGCGAGGATCTCGGCCGCGTGGGCGAGATCACCCGGGTGGATGACAACGAGCTGCGGCTGCTGACCCGGGGGGGCTTCATCCCGGTCATCGCGCCTGTGGCCGTGGACCACGAGGGCGAGCCGCTCAACGTCAACGCCGATCTGGCGGCCGCGGCCATCGCCCAGCACACCATGGCGCGCAAGCTGATCTTGATGACCGACGTCGCCGGCGTCCGCGGCCCCGACGGCGAGGTCGTGCAGAGCGTCAACGGCGGCATCGTGCGCGACTGGATCGACACCGGCGTGGTCGCGGGCGGCATGATCCCGAAGCTGGCCTGCGCCCTCGACGCGCTGGAGGGCGGGGTGCACAAGGTGCACGTGCTCGACGGCCGCCTGCGGCACGCGCTGCTGTTGGAGCTGTTCACCGACCGCGGCGTGGGCACGGAAGTCATCGGATGATCGACTGGTCTCAGCCCGGCTCGCTGTGGTTCACCGCGGGCATCTCGCTGCTGTGTGTGGTGCTGTTCCTGCTCTGGCGCATGTGGCCCGTGCTCCTGGGCACGACGCGGCCCAGCGACTCCACCGCGGTCCGCCTGCACAAGTGGAACACCTACCTGGTGAAGCTGCTGCGCAAGACCCTCAAGGACCAGCTGCTGGTGGGGCAGGGGGGCGTCTTCACCAGCCGCAAGACCGGGCAGTCGCACTCGCTGGCCACCTGGTCGATGCAGCCGACCCTGCTGCCCGACGTGGACTTCATCGCCCTCGCGCGGCCCGATGCCCCCGAGGGGGCGCCGACGGTCGAGGCCATCGCCACCGCCGAGGGCCTGCGTGAGCTGATGGGGGGCGCGGTGCGCGATCATGGCATGTGGGGCCACGCCGGCTGGATCTGGACCTGGCCGGACGGGCTCGATCTCGACGCAGTGGTGGCGCGACTGACCCCGGTCGCGGTATTCCGCGAGACCCACGGCCTGGACGTCGAGGAGCCATGAGCCACACGCACGCAGCGCCCCCGCCCGCGGGGCCCGACACCAACGCCGCGCTCGCCGAGCGCGCGCTGAAGGTGATGACCCCCAACTACCGACCGGCGCCGCTGGTGTTCGCCCGGGGCGAGGGCCCCTGGCTCTGGACGGTGGACGGTGATCGCTACCTGGACTTCGCGGCGGGCATCGCCGTGTGTGCGCTGGGGCATGGGCACCCTGATCTGGCCCGCGCCCTCGCGGCCCAGAGCCGCGATCTCATCCACGTCAGCAACCTGTGGATGAACCAGCCCGGCATTGAACTACATGAGCGCCTGGTCGCCCTGAGCTTTGCCGACCGCGTGTACTTCGGGAACAGCGGCGCCGAGGCCAACGAGGCCGCGCTCAAGATCGCCCGGCGCTACATGCGCCTGGTGCGGGGCGAGGATCGCTTCGAGATCATCTCCACCACCCACAGCTTCCACGGCCGCACCTGGGCCGCCATCTCGGCCACCGGCCAGCCGAAGTACCACGAGGGGTTTGCGCCCCTGGTGCCGGGCTTCGTGCATGTGCCCTACGGTGGCCTGGAGGCCATGGCGGCCGCCATCGGGCCGCAGACCTGCGCGATCCTGGTGGAGCCCATCCAGGGCGAGGGCGGCGTCATCGTGCCGCCGGCCGGCTACCTGCAGGGGCTGCGGTCGCTGTGTGACGCCCACGGCATCCTGCTCATCTTCGACGAGGTGCAGACGGGCGTGGGGCGCACGGGCGAGTGGTTCGCCTACCAACACGAGGGCGTGGCGCCCGACATCATGACCCTGGCCAAGGGGCTGGGCGGCGGGGTGCCCATCGGCGCCATGTGCGTCACCGAGGCGGTGTCGCAGGGCTTCGCGCCGGGCGCCCACGCCAGCACCTTCGGCGGCAACGCCCTGGCGAGCCGGGCGGGCCTGACGGTGCTCGACGTCATCGAGCGCGACGGCCTGCGGGCGCGGGCCCAGGCCCTCGGTGAGCGGCTGCGGGCGGGCCTGCAGGCGCTGGTGGACACCCATGAAGGCTGCCTTGAGGCTCGCGGCCGCGGGCTGCTGTGCGGCCTGCAGGTGTCGGACGCCGTGGATCGCGCGGCGGTGGTCGCCGCCGCGCGGGACCGGGGGCTGCTCCTCACCCTGGCCGGCGCGGACGTCATCCGCTTCGCGCCGCCCCTGATCATCGGCGAGGCCCACGTGGATCTCGCCCTCGACATTCTGCGCGACAGCCTGGCGGCCGTCGCCAAGGAGGTCCCATGACCCCCAGCAAGCGAGATCTCGTCAGCATCGCCGACCTCAGCGCCGCCGAGCTCACCGGGCTCGTGGATCGCGCCGAGACCCTGCGCGCCCTGCAGGCCGCCGGCGAGGTGCACACGCCCCTGCGCGGCAAGAGCCTCGCGATGATCTTCGAGAAGGCCAGCACCCGCACCCGGGTCAGCTTCGACGTGGGCATGTACCAGCTCGGCGGGCAGGCCCTGATGCTGCCCAGCGGTGAGACCCAGATCGGCCGCGGCGAGCCCATCGGCGACACCGCCGCCGTGCTGAGCCGGTACGTCGACGGCATCATGATCCGCACCTTCGCGCACGCCACCATCGAGGCCCTCGCCGCGCACGCGAGCGTGCCGGTCATCAACGGGCTGACGGACTGGCTGCACCCCTGCCAGGTGCTGGCGGATCTTCAGACCTGCCAGCAGAACTTCGGCGCCGCAGCGCTGCCCGGCATGACCGTCGCGTGGATCGGCGACGGCAACAACATGGCGCACTCGTGGATCAACGCGGCGCGGGTGTTGGGCTTCAACCTGCGCCTGGCCTGCCCCGAGGGCTATGACCCTGATCCGGCGCTGGTGGCGGCCGCGGGCGATCGCGTCACCGTGCTGCGGGACGCCAAGGCCGCCGCCGAGGGCGCCCACGTGGTGACCACCGACGTGTGGGCCAGCATGGGCCAAGAGGCCGAGCAGGCCCGCCGGGTGCTGGCCTTCGCCGACTTCCAGGTGGACGACGCGGTCATGGCCCAGGCGGACGGCGACAGCATCTTCCTGCACTGCCTGCCGGCGCACCGGGGCGAAGAGGTCAGCGCGTCGGTCATCGACGGGCCGCGCTCGCGGATCCTCGACGAGGCCGAGAACCGGCTCCACGCCCAGAAGGCGGTGCTGGAGTGGACCATCGGCCGGCGGCCGCTCTCGGCCTGAGCCGCGCCCCGCGGCCTCCGCGGCTCCACCTGCGGCCCCAACACGGGCCGCCCCCCTGGACCTGGTGTTGAAGGCGTTCGTCGCGCGGATCCCGCCGTCGCGGGCCCGCGTCGAGCGGGCGCTCGCAGGGGGCGCCGGTGCGTCAGGACAGGGGGCGGCCGCGCGGGCCAGGCGCTCAGGCTGGGGTCGCCGCCGCGCTCGCCGCGGTGGGCGGCGCAGGATCGGGCGCCGCCGACGGCGCCAGGGCCTCGGCGGGGCCGTCGGTGCCTCGGTACTGCTGCCACGCCGTGTGGGCCAGCAGGTAGAACACGGGCCCCAGCACAGCGGCCGTCTCCCAGGTGTACTGCTCGTCGTACCAGCCCCAGACATGCTGGAACCACTGCGTGACCACCGCCATGCCCAGGTACATGAACACGTAGTGCCAGCGCCTGAGCGCGAAGGGCGCCAGCAGCACCACGAACGAGTAGTAGTAACAGGTCAGCTCGAAGATCCCGATCATGAACACCACGCTCAGCGCGGTGACCTCCCAGTCGGTCAGCCGACGGCCGACATAGGCCAGCAGCCCCATGAACAGCAGCAGCAGCCCGGCGTGCAGCCAGCGTCGCTCCTTCAGGGTGCGCTTGCGCTCGGTCTTCCACAGGCCGAAGGGGTCATCGGCCTTGGCCTGCTTCGTGTGCCGCGCGGTGCGCTCCGGGTGATACGACAGCAGGGTGGGCAGGCCCATGTGGTTCGTGAGCGGCGTCGCCTTGTGCTTCAGGCTGTTCTCGAGGAAGTGCGGGTAGGCCTCGAAGCCGCCCGACGAGGGGAGCGACGCCGGGATCAGCGTGCCGACGGCCACGAAGCAGCCGATCACGAAGCGCAGGTGGCTGCGCCCGAAGCGCCGCTGCGCCTTCGCCCACAGGCCATCGCCCTCGGGGGCGGGCTCGGCCGCGGCGTGGGTTGCGCTGCGGCCCTTGAACACCTCGGTGGCGATCTTCAACGAGATACCGATGACCAGCGCGCCGGGGAACACCCGCAGCAGGGCCGACCAGGTGAGGCCGAAGCCGCCGAGCAGCGGGTAGCCCTTCTTCAGCAGCGACAGCCCCACCGTGGCGGTGAACAGCCAGGGCACGCGGCCGAAGCCGCCGCCGGTCCAGAAGTAGGCCCACGGGTAGCCGGCGCCCCACACCACCATGGCCAGCGCCGCGGCCCGCAGCCCAAAGGCCCACAGCAGCGACAAGAAGATGCCCAGGTACAGCAGGAAGTCGAGGGCGACCAGCTTGTAGATCCGCTGCTGGAACGCCGGCACCCGGGTCTCGCGGAAGGTCTTCAGCACCGCGTTGCGGGTGTCTCGGTCCAGCTTGGCCAGCTCGTTGGTGGCGGTGCTCTGCCCAGCCGGCGGGATGTGGGCGCGCCACCCTGACCCGGCCAGCGCGTTGCCCACCATGTTCCACACCGGCGTCGCGTTGTAGCCGTGGTCCTTGAACATCTTGCCCCACCACGAGCTGCCCATCTGCTGCCGGAACAGGCGCAGATCCTCGCGGAAGGCGGCCCAGCGCTCGGGGGTGAAGGCGGCGCGGCACTCGGCATCGTCCTCGAGGGCGGGCAGGGCGTCGCCCAGGCGGTTGTCGCGCAGATCGCGCAGCTGCCGCTTCTCGAACTCCGCCTTGCGGCCGTCATCGATCTCGCCGACGCCCGAGCAGTGGTAGAGCAGGGTGTAGCCCGTCTCTTCGAAGTACTTGGCGCCCATGTAGTAGTGGAAGGTGTCCCAGTAGTGGACCACGCGGCTGCCGTGGAAGGTGCCGAAGTTCACCCAGCTGACCGCGCTCGCGAACATCAGCAGCGTGAGCGCGCTGCGCTCAGCCCAGCGCGCGATGGAGCGCCCCTTCAGGTGCCGCCACGCCAGGGCCGCGGCCATCAGGGCCACCAGGACCCCGGCGATCACCAGCCCGCGCTTCTCCCAGGCGAGGCTGTCGCTGCCCGGGGCGCGGCGCTCGGCCTCCTTGGCGGTCATCCACCCCGCGTAGAGGATCGCCCCACCGGCGGCGGTCGGGGCGATCAGCTCAAAGAGCAGATCCTCGCCCTTGCGCGACAAGAACAGGCCCAAGAAGGCCAGGGCCCCCAAGAAGCCCAGCATCATCTTGCCGCGGGACATGCGCACCTTGCGCGACGCGGGCCCCTTGGGCGCGGCGCCCGAGGTGCGCTCCAGGGCCGGCGGCCACGGCGAGGGGTGCTGGCAGAACGCCTGCACCTCGCCCAGGCTGAAGGCGTTGTCGCCGCGGGCCTGGCCGATGCGCAGATAGCGGAGCTGGGCGTCCAGGCCCTGCTGCAGCCGCATGCGCATGCCCGGGTTCGGGTGCATGGGGGCGGTCCACAGCGGGGCGAAGGTCTGACCGTCGGTGCTGGCCTCGACGGTGTAGGTGTCGTTGTTGTCGGCCTGGATGAGCAGCGAGTTGACCGTGACCGTGCGCCCCAGATCCCAGGTCACGCTCGAGGCCGAGGTGCCGAGGATGGCCGTCACCGACGACCGCCACTCGTCTCCCTCTTCGGGCGCGATCCCGTCGGTGATGCGCTGGGCGAAGGTCACGCCCTGGCTCGCGGTGGGCGCCTTGCCGGCCAGCAGGTTGCCCGGTGGGCAGCCGTCCTGTGGCGTGGCGGGGTCGACCTCTGCGAAGGCGGGCGAGGCGACAAGCGCCAGGACGAGGGCAGGCAACCAGGACCGCACGGGGGCGCCTCCGCGGGGGTGGATAAGGACGGGGGACTTTATTGAATCCCAGGTTTGCTGACAACCGCCCCATGTTTCGGGCAGTTGCCAGCGTCGCGCCCCTCAGATAGAACAGCGGGTATATGTTGTCGGCGTCCCGCCTATGCGGCGACGCTCGGCGCGTGTCAAGGGGGGGCGGTCACATGCCCATCGAAGGCGCTCAAGCTCTGGGCGAGTGGGGTTCTTTCCCCCATCGGCTAGACGGGAGGAGCGCGGACGCCATTGGGTTGCCAGAGGACGAAGCGCTGGTCTTCGACCTGATCGAC
>JAUHVS010000289.1 GCA_030424955.1 bacterium
ACCCCGCGGATGGCCCGCACCCGACCGTCCAAGGAGAGCTCGCCCACGATCAGGGTGTCGTCGAGGGCGTGCTCCGGGATCTTCCCGTCGGCTTGCAAGATCCCAAGGGCGATGGGCAGGTCATAGGCCGTGCCCTCCTTGCGGATGTGCGCCGGCGCGAGGTTCACCGTGACCCGGCGCTGGGGGAGGCCGAAGCCGCAGTTGTCGAGGGCGGACTTGACCCGGGTCCGGGCCTCGACCACGGCCCCCGCGGGCAGGCCGACCGTCGAGAAGATCATCATGCCGCGGCCCAGGTCGACCTCGACCTCGACCGGGTACGCTTCGATGCCGATGACGGCACCCGCGAGGACTCTCGACAACATGACGCGCCTCCGTCTGCTCAGGACACCACCTGCTTGAGCAGGCGCCGTGCCAGACCGGTGAACGCTTTGGTTTCAAAGGCTTACACCTATGCCTGGCCGCGCTGAAGCGTCCAGGGCGTCTAGCCTGTCCAGGATCTGGAGACTGTGGCGGGGCGGGCGTTGGAGGCCTCCCAGGTTCGCCGTGCCGGGTCTACCGTCGCGCGGGTGGCGGGCGGGCCTTGCCGGCGGCGCTGCGCATTTGGCAGGGTGCGCCGCGCCTGGCCAGTGGGGTGACAATGGGTTCGCAGTCCAGCAACGTGACGTGGCATGCCGGCCAACTCAGCCCAGCCGCGCGGGCGCGGGTGACGGGCCAACCGGGGGCGGTCGTGTGGATGACCGGCCTGTCGGGGTCTGGGAAGTCCACCCTGGCGGTGGCCCTCGAACGCCACTTGGTGTCGCAGGGCCAGCTCGCGTTTGTGCTCGATGGCGACAACGTGCGCCACGGGCTGAACGGCGATCTGGGGTTCTCACCCGCCGACCGCGTCGAGAACATCCGTCGCGTGGCCCACGTGGCGGGCTTGATGGCCGACGCCGGGGTGCTCACCCTCGTGTCGTTCATCTCACCCTACCGGGCCGAGCGGGCGCGAGCGGCGACGCTGATCGGTCCCCAGCGCTTCGTCGAGGTCTACGTCGCGACGCCGCTGGCGGTCTGCGAGGCGCGCGATCCAAAGGGCCTGTACGCCCGGGCGCGGCGGGGGGAGATCCGCGACTTCACGGGCTTGGATGCGCCCTACGAGGCCCCGCTGACCGCAGCCATCGAGGTCTCGACCGCCGACGCGCCGCTGTCGGTCACCGTCCAGACCGTGGTGGGGCGCCTGCGCGCGCTCGGGCATCTGCCCCGCACGGCCTCTGCGTGATGGTCCAGGGATTGGCTGATCGGTCGCGCGCTGCACAGGCGGCGCTGCGGGGAGACTGGTCGCGCGCGGTCGCGCGCCGCCCGGAGCCGTGGGGTGAGGGGGGTCAGTTCACCTCAACGGTGACGCCGGGCTGACCTGCCTGGCCGGCGCTGGGCCCACCCTCGCCACCACCGGCAAGCTCGAACTGGTTGTCGGTCAGCGTGGGCTCGCTGTTCACGCGGAACACGCCGATGGACGCGCCGCCCGCGCCGCCGCCCCCGTGTCCGCCGCGACCACCGTCACCGCCCGCGCCACCGCGACCGCCACCGCCCACATCACCCGCGCGCGGACCGGCCCCGCCAGGCGGGCCACCCGCGCCGCCGGCACCACCGGTGCCGCCTCGGCCACCCGAGCCGCCGGCGCCTGTGCGGATGACGTTGCGCTCCAAGGTCGCGGGGGAGTTCACGAGCACGACGCCGAGGCTGGCGCCGCCCGCCTGACCGCCGGTCGCGCCGGTGCCGGCACAGCCGCCTGCGCCGCCGCCACCACCGCCACCGCCGCACCCGAGGTCGCACGGGGGGATGCGGAAGATGCGCTCTTCCTGACCGCCGCCGCCGCCGCCGCCGCCGCCGCCGCCGCCATGGGTACCGACCGCGCCCGCAGCGCCGGCCGGCCCCTGCCAGGTCCCGTTGATCCACGTGCCAGCGCCGGCGCCACCGGCGCCGTCACCGCCCGACATGCCCCGACCGCCGCCCGATCCTGCGCTGCCGTCCGCGCTCGAGCCACAGTTGCCGGTGTGTGCACCGCCAGCGCCGCCCGGGGCGCCCGCGCCCGGGGTCGGCTGGCCCGTCGCGCCTCGCCCGCCGTTGTTGTCATCTCGGCCGCCGGCGGCGCCGTCTCCGCCATGGGTGGCGATGCCCTCGCAGACAGTCCGACCGCCCGCGCCCCCGGGGCGCTGTGAGCAGTCTTGGAAGATGTTCGCGCTGTCCTGCGCGTCCGATCCGTTCACGCCCGGCGCGCCGTTCGAGCCCTGCGCCCCGTCCTGACCCGGCGCGCCCGCGCCGCCGGAGCCGGCCTCCAGCACACAGTCGCGGAGGATCAGCCCCGGTGAGTCCGTCGCGACCACCGCCACGCTGCTGCCGCTCGGCTGCAGGTTGTTGGCCGAGATGATCCGCATCCGCTGGACCTCGGTCGCGCTGATGATGCCTCGGGCCGTGAGGCCCTGCACGCCGCCGCGGATGACCGTCTCGACCTCGACGATGCGCTGCCAGCTCTCGCTGGCGTCGTAGCCCCCGAAGATCGACACCCCCTCCACGAGATCGACGGTCTCGGGGTAGATGCCGTGGGAGACATACACATGGTGCCCCCGCACCGACGCCAGGGCGATCCCGGCCGTGATGGTGGCCAGCGGACGATCCCGCGTGCCGGCCTCGGGGTTGTCGTCGTCAATGCCGGAGAGGCCATCGACGTACACGGCGCGGCTGGCGTCGCCGTCGAGGCCATCGCAGTTGGCGTCCACGTTGCCCAGGTCGGGGACGTCCTCGTCGCTGACGAAGTCGCAGGCCGTCTCGCAGCCATCGGCCGCCCGCCCGTTGAGATCGATCCAGCCCGGCACGCAGCGGTCCAGCTCGCAGAGCCGCGCTTCGCAGGCGCCGATGGCGTTGGGGAAGTCACAGCGGTTCCCGCAGCGACCGCAGTTCTGGGCGTCCGTCTCGAAGTCGAAGCCCTCGTCGACGAGGCCGTCGCAGTCGTTGTCGAGGGTGTCGCAGCGGGCCTCGTCCACCTCGTAGGTGCCTGGGTAGCGGCAGTCCCAGGCGGAGAGCACGCAGATGGGCGCCGCCTGTGCGCACTCGCCTTGGGTCAGGCAGAAGCCCTCGGGCAGCAGCACCTCTTCATCGGTGCGGAAGTCGCAGTCGTCATCGAGGCCGTTGCAGACCTCAAAGGCCCCCGCGTTGACCTCAGTGTTCTCCTCGTCGCAGTCGATGCCGAGGCAGTCGGCGCCCTCGCCGTAGCCGTCGTTGTCGGGATCCATGCAGCCGGCGCACAGGCCCGACTCCGGCAGACACTGCCGCTTCGAGACACCGTCGGCCCCGTCAACGTCGGCGCAGACATACCCCTGGGGGCAGTCGGCCTCCGTGCAGTCCTTGCTGCAGTAGTCACCCCGGCCGATGGGCAGGCACCGGTCCAGCTCGTCGCCGCACTCGTCGTCGGCACCGCACGGCTCACAGAGCTGATCGGGCTCAGGCAGGCAGATCCGCGCGCCGTCGCCGCCCCCCTCCGACAAGAACTGGCAGATCATGCCGGCCGGGCAGTCTGCTGGATCGGCACACCGGCGGCTGCAGCGGTTGCGGCCATCGGCCATCGGCACGCAGAAGCCCGACAGGCACTCGTTGTTCCCCGAGCACAGGTCGAGGAAGTCCAACAGCGTCGTCTCGGGCTCCATGTCGATGACGAACGCGTCGGGCAGCGGCCCGCTGGCATCCGGCCCGGATGAGCTGGCGTCCGAGACCACGTTCGTCGCGTCGGCGCAGGCCGTCACGAGGACAACGAGCAACAGCAGTGTGCGTTTCATGGCGCGACGCTAGCAGGGGGGGAGCGACCGCAGCAACGTGGTTGAGCGGGCCACGGGGTCAACCGGCGGCGGCACCCGATGTGCCGCCGCCGCCCGCACACGGGCTGACGCCGCGGCAGCCACGACTCCCCTCGGGCGGCCGACCCCGAGCAGTGAAGCCGGCGAGGCTGAAACTCTGCAAGGGGAGGGGGCGTGCGGGCAGCGTAAGCGGCTGGATTCAGGAGTGAATCTGGCGAATCGGGGCGTCAGTCGGCGGCGTCTCGGAACTGCATCAGGAGGGACCGCTGCGTCTCGGTCAGCGTGGTCGGGATCTGCACGACCGTGTGCACGTGGAGGTCGCCGCGGCCGTCGCGCCCATCGAGCCTGGGCATCCCGCGCCCCTGGATCCGCAGCAGCGTGCCCGGCTGCGTGCCTGGCGGGACGACCACGCGCTCGGTCTCGCCCTCAAGCGTGACGAGGTCGATCTCGTCGCCGAGGGTCGCCTGCACCATGCTCAGGGGCAGCTCCGCGAGGAGCTCCGCGCCGTCCCGCTGGAAGCGGTCGTGGGCGGCCACATCCAGCACGACGTACAGATCACCCGCGGGCCCACCATCCGGCCCCGGCTGGCCCTTGCCGCTCAGGCGCAGCTTCATGCCGGCGTCCACCCCGGCCGGGATGCGCACGGTGACCCGGTCGAGCCGCTCCACCTGGCCGGCCCCCTGACACTTGGTGCACGGGGACGGGATCACCTGACCGCGGCCGCGGCAGCGGGGGCAGGTGGTCGCCATGGTGATGAACCCGCGGCCCACGCGCACCTGCCCCGCGCCCTGACAGGTGCCGCAGGTCTGGGCCTTGGTGCCCGGCTCTGCGCCAGCGCCGTCACAGCGGTCGCAGCCGACCTGGTTGGGGATCTCGAGCTCCTTCTCGAGCCCCGCCAGGCACTCCTCGAGGCTCAAGGTGAGGTCGTAGCGCAGGTGGGCACCCCGGCGCCGAGGCCGCTCGCCGCCCCGGCGGCCGCCGAACCCGAACAGGTCGCCGAACAGGTCCCCAAAGTGGCTGAAGATGTCGTCCACGTCTGAGAAGCCGCCGAAGCCACGGCCCTTCAGGCCCTCGTGCCCGAAGCGATCGTACACCCCACGCTTCTCCGAGTCGGAGAGCACCTCGTACGCCTCGCTGACGCGCTTGAACTGCGCCTCCGCCTCGGCGTCGCCGGGGTTGCGGTCGGGGTGGTACTTGAGCGCCAGGCTGCGGTACGCCTTCTTGATGGCGCTCCCGTCGGCGTCTCGCGCCACCCCCAGCAGCTCGTAGTAGTCATCGGCCATCGAAATGCTCTCCTGCTGCGCGCCGAGGTCGCGGCAGGCTAAACACGGCGGCGTGGCTGTCAAGCGCCGTTGCATCCCGAAGACGCGCAGAGGATAGTCGCCGGATGAAGACCCGCCTCGAAGGCCACCCGGACAGGAACGCGCCGGGCCGCCCAGCCGACGCCCCCGGGGCCGCGCGCCGTCCGGTGGGTCAAGCGGCGCAGGCGTCCGCCTACATCATCTGCGACTGCCGCGGGATCAGCCTGGGGACCCTGCGCGCCGCCTTCGAGCGGGGGGCGCGCACGCCCGGCGCGCTCGCGCGAGAGACAGGCGCCGGGACCGGGTGTGGCAGCTGCCGCGGCGACCTCAGGCGGCTGACCCGGCGCTGGCGCCAGCCGGCGTGGTGGCGTTGGCTGCGGGGGGACCGATGAGCGCGCAGGGGGTCCCCAACGGCCAGGCCGCGCAAGCCGCGCTCGAGCAGGCCCTGGATCAGGTGTCCGCGTTCATGCGGCAGCACGGGAGCGGGTTCGACGAGCTTGAGGTGTGGTGGCGTCAGCGCGAGGCCGTCCGGTGGGATGTGTCCCTCGCCGGCGCCGCGCTGGCCCAGGGGCCGCCTGCAGCGCAGGTGGTGCTGCGCGGCTATCGCAGGGGGAAGCTGTTTGAAGCGATGCTTCAGGGCGCAGCGCCCAGCCTGTGGGCCCAGGCCCTGCGGCAGGCGAGCGGCCGGAGCGGGGCGCCGCCGGGGCGCCCGCCCACGGCACAGCGCCCGCCCCCCATGACCTATGACCCCGACCTGCCCGCGATGCTCAACGGGCGACATGGCCTGTCGCGGCTTGCGCAGGCCGTCGCCGCGAACACCGCGCATGAGGCCGAGCGGTTGCCCGGGCTCGCCGACGTGAAGGGCCACGTGGAGTACGCCAGCGATCGGACGATCGTGGCCCGGAAGCGGGGGCTGGTGAGCCGGCTGAGCGCCACGCTGCAGCTTCAGGTGGAGTTGAACGGCGTCTATGGCGACGAGGTGCACCAGGTGCACGCGCCCGACTCGCTGCTCCCCCTGGCCTTGTTGGGGGCGCGCACCTGGCGATCTATGCCCCGTGGCCTCATCGGCCCGGCCGAGCTGCGCCCGTCGGGCGGTCGGGTCGTGCTGCACCCTCGGGCGCTCGAGGCCATCCTTCGGGCCGCCATGCCCTACACCTTGGCCACCACGACCCAGGCCGACAGCGCGCGGGTCGCTGCCCCTGCCGTCAGCTTGATCGATGATCCGGGCCTCGACGGCCTGGCCGGCAGCCGTGCCTTTGACGACGCTGGCTGCGCGACCCGTCGGCGCGCCCTGATCATCCGTGGGCGCCTGGCCGATCGCCTGAGCCGCGACACCGGCGGCGCTGGCTGTGAGATGCGCGGCGACGACGGGGCCTTGGCGCCCCAGCTGTCGAGCCTGCTGATGGAGCGCGGGGAGACCGGCTTCCATGATCTGGTCGACAGCCTGGAGAACACGCTGCTGGTTCAGGCGGTCGGCCCGGTCACGGTGCACGGCGACGGGCGCTTTGAGACGACGGTGCGGTGGGGCCTCAGCCTGCAGCGGGCCCAGCACAGCCGCCTGCTGGCGCCGGGCGCCTGGCGGCTCTCGGGCCGACTGCTGCCCGATGAGAGCGGGCCGGGCTGCTTGTGGGACGCTCAGGTGAGTCGGGAGCTGGTCGACACCGGCTCGGCCATCCTGCCCTACAGCTTCATGCGCCTGCACGCGTAGCCGGCGCTCAGAGCGCGCGTCGAGCGCTCGTGTCACCAGTGGCTCCGCCCACCCGGGGTCGAGTCGCGGCGTTCGATCCCGCCGTGAGCCACTCCCGATGTCGCCGGCTGGTCACCCCATGCCCCTCAACCCGCCACATCTCTGTGCTATGGCCCTGCCTCAGCCGGGTGGACCCGGCAGTGGAGCGTGCCATGGACCGGTCGTTGGTGGTGGTGGGCGCCCAGTGGGGCGACGAGGGCAAGGGCAAGATCGTCGACCACTTCGCGCGCACCGCGGACTGGGTCGTGCGCTACCAGGGCGGCGCGAACGCCGGCCACACGCTCGTGGTCGATGGCAAGAAGACCGTGCTGCACCTGATCCCGTCGGGCGCCCTGCACCCACAGGCTCGGTGCGCGATTGGCGCCGGCTGCGTGG
>JAUHVS010000290.1 GCA_030424955.1 bacterium
GGGTCACGTCGTGCTCGGCGTAGTCGAGGCTGGGGGCCAGCTCGGTGGTGCCGGTGATGAGCGCGGCCTCGAGCTCGGTGCGCCAGCGCACGCCCTCGCTCAAGGTGCCGCCCCAGCGGCCGTAGACGTCGAGGGCGTTGATGATCGTCTCGGCGCCGTCACCGGCGGTCTGCACCCGGTGCACGCCGTAGGCGCCGATCTGCTTCGGGCCGTTGTGGCCCACCGTCACCGCGCCGATGAGCTGGTAGGCCTCGTCATCGTCGGCGGTCATGATGTCGTCGCCCTGCACGGCGTCGTAGGCCAGGCTCACCATCACGTCGGCGCCGGTCCACGGGCCGCTGGCGGCGAAGGCGCGCAGCACCCGGTCGCCCCCGCGGGGGTCGCCGAAGTAGGCGCTGCCGGGGGTCCAGCCGTGGGCGCCGTCGTTCGCGAGCAGGCCCAGGCCCCAGTGGCTGGTCATGTAGCCGCCGCCCACAGTGAGCAGCGGCCCGAAGCTGACCCGGGCGTACGCCTTGCGCAGCACCATGCTGTCGGCGCCCTCGGTGAGGGGCGCGCCCTCGTAGTCGTCGGCCTGGGCGGCGCTCGGGGCGTAGCCGCCCGACACCACGCCCGACAGGAAGTCGGCCTCGAGCTCGGCCTTGAAGACCAGCGGCGCGTAGTGCATCTCGCTGTCGATGACGAGGCCGGCGCGGAGCTGGGGATCGAGCGCGGCGTCCGGCGCGAACTGCCGGACCGGATCGACGGGCACGCTGTCGAAGGCGCGGCCCGACAGCTGCAGCCAGATGGGCGCCGCGACCTTGATCCCGGCGAGGCGCTGGTGGATCAGCGGCTTGTACTGCTTGCTCGCGCCGATCTGCAGCGCGTGGGCCGCCTGCGCGGCGGGCTCCGCCCAGGCCGGGCTGGCCAGCATCGCGCCGATCGCGATGGCTCCGAGTGTCTTCATCGTGTTGTCCCCCTGTCGCGGCCGCGGAACATAGCGGAAACGATCTGCGGGCGCACCCTCAGGCGCGGGCCGTGCGCGGTGGGGGTGTCTCGGCGGCCGGCGCGCCGCGCCGGGCCTGCGCGGGAGGGGTCGGGATGGTTGGCCGGCCCGCCCGCGGCTGATACACACCCGCCATGCGACGCTTGATCCCCCTGCTGCTGGCGGGCCTGGCCGCCTGCGGCGGTGCCCGGCACCCCCGACCCATCTTGGGCGAGGTGCCCGAGATCGATGATGTGCGTTTCGAGGGCGTGACGCGCTTCTCGAAGGGCCAGCTCATCGATCACCTGCATCTGGGCGAGACCCGCTGGATGCCGCTGAGCCCCGACTACCACTTCAACGAGGCGCTGGTGCCCGTGGACGCGGCCCGCCTGGAGGCGCTGTACGCGGCGTACGGGTTCCACGGGGCCGAGGTGCGCGACATCGAGGTCATCGCCGACGGCGACGACGTGGATCTCGTGATCACGGTGCACGAGGGGGAGCCCACGCTGCTGTCGCGGCTGCGGTACGAGTGGGCGCCGAAGGCTGGGCTGGACCCCGTCGCGCGCGAGACGCTGCAGCAGGAGGCGCCCCTGCGCGAGGGCGTGCCCTTCGCGGTCGCGACGCTCAACGACACCCTGGGACTCACCCGGCTGCGGCTGCAGAACTGGGGCTACCCGCTCGCCAAGGTGGTGGCCGACGCCGTGGTGCGGCCCGAGGCGCACCGCGCGGAGGTGGTGATCCGGGTGGATCCGGGCCCCTACGCCCGGGTGGGCGACGTGCGCATCGAAGGGCTGGTGGACGTGCCGGCGCACGCCGTGGCCCACGAGGTCGCCTTCGCGACGGGCGAGGGCTTCTCGCCCGGCCTGCTCAAGGCCATCGAGCAGGCGGCCAAGGGCATGGACGTGTTCCGGTGGGTGACGGTGCTGCCGGAGGGCGAGGTCAAGGACGGCCGCGTCGACGTGCGGCTGAAGGTGAGCGAGGCGGATCCGCAGACCATCCGCCTCGGCGTGCGGGGGGTGTTCGAGGCGGCGCGCTGGGAGCAGCAGCTGATGGCGCGCTATACGCACACCAACCTGTTCAAGTCGCTGGTGCGGCTGGATCTCGACGTGCTCGCGGGCTGGGCGGAGCTGCCCGATCCCTTCACCCCGGAGGCCCACGGCCCGGTGGTGACGGTGTTCCCCAAGTTCACAAAGAAGGGCTGGCTGGAGGACGACCTGATCTGGACCTTCGGGCCGCGCTTCGACCTGGACATCCAGCCGGGTTACCGGTTCTGGTCGCCCAGCGGCCAGGTGGGGGTGGGGCGCTGGTTCGGGCGCTCCCTGCGGGCGGACGTCAGCTACAACCTCGCGTACGTCGACTTCTTCGAGATCAGCAGCGCGCTGGACGGCAGCACGACCCAGCTCGGCCTGGACTTCCGCGATCCGTACCTGCTCGTGTGGCTGCGGTTCGTGTTGGATCTGCCGCTGGTGGACGATCTGCGGGCGCCGAAGAACGGGGCGATCCTGCGCTTCGCCTACGACCTGGCCGGCGGCTCGCTGCTGGGCGACTTCGACTTCCACAAGCTCACGGCCAGCTGGAAGGGGTTCTGGCGGCCGTGGTCGCGGCTGCAGCTCGCGGCGCGGGCCGAGAGCGGGGTGATCCTGGGCTACGGCGACACTCCGGGGGCGCCCCTCGACCGCAAGTTCTATCTGGGCGGCGCGAACACAGTGCGCGCGTGGGGCACCCGTCAGCTGTCGCCCCGGCTGGTGGGCGATGACAGCGTGCCCACTGGTGGCCAGACGCTGGTGCTGGGCAACCTCGAGGTGCGGCTCCGGGTCGCCGGCGCGCTGTCCCTGGTGGGCTTCTACGACGTGGGTGATGTGCAGGCTGGTGAGCTGACCTGGACGCCGGGGGAGTGGAACCACACGGCGGGGCCGGGGCTGCGCTACGACAGCCCGGTGGGTCTGGTGCGGCTGGACGTGGGCTTCCGCCTGAACGATCCGGGGATCTACACCGACGTGCCCTCGTGGGGCGTGCACTTCGGCTTCGGGGAGTCCTTCTGATGGCGCACGCAGCATCGACAGGCGGGCCCACCGTGGCCGGTCCGCTGGCCCTGTGGGTCACGGTGGGGATCCTGGGTGGCCTGTGGGCCGGGCCTGCGGCCGCACAGCCCGCGCCGGTCGCCGCCGCCGGGACCGCCGCGCAGGCCCCGGCGGGGCCGCCGCCCCGGGAGGTGACCGTGCGCGACAGCGCGGCCCTGGGACGTTGGCTTGGGGCGCCCTTGCGGCGGATCCGGGGCCCGGTGGCGGTGGCGGCTGGGCCCATCGCGTTGGCGGCCGAGGTGGTGCGGACGCCCGATCGAGGCGTGCGCCTGGAGGCGGCGACCCTGACGGCTGGGCCCCTTGAGTTGGCGGGGCACGTCACCGTGCGCCGCGACCGTGGGGGCGTGGCCCTCGAGGCGGTGATCGATCGCGCGCAGGTGGCGGGGCTGCCCGTGGGCTCGGGTCAGGCGAGCCTGGCCTGGGACGCCCGCGGGGGCTGGCAGGGCACCGCGACGCTGACCGGGGCCGACAGCGCGCAGCTGATCGCGCGGCTGGCGCCGACGCCCCGGCGGCCACAGCGGTGCCGGGGGGATGACTGCCCGCCCCCACCGCCGCGGCTCACCGCGCAGTGGGTTGGGCTGGACGTCGGGGCGGCGGCCGCCGCGTGGGCCCCCACGCCCGAGGGGGGCGAGCGGCCGTGGGCGCACGCCCTGTCGGGCCGCATGACCGTTGAGGTGGCGGTCGGTGGGCCGCTCACCGACGCCTTCGCTGAGCTCACCGCCACCGGGACGCTGGCCTACCGGGGGACCCCCGTCGGGGCGGTCCACATCGCCGCGCGCCGCGCCCCCGAGGCGCCCGTGGTGGAGGCGCGCGCACAGCTGACCGGCGCGCTGGCGCGCGGCGTGACCCTGACGCTCCGGGCGCCGCTGCGGCTGGATGCCGAGGCGCTGGCGGCCGTCGAGCGGCCCGGGGCCCCACCATGGGCCGCTCGCCTGACGGTGGAGGAGGGCGCGCTGGCGGAGTGGACCGAGGTCCTGCCGGGGCTGGCCCTGGCGGGTCAGCTCAGCTTGACCGCCGAGGTCGACGGGCGGAGCGCGTCGTTGGCGTGGGACGGCCACGAGATCGGCTGGCGCGGCGAGCCCGTCGGGGCCCTGCACGGCGAGATCCGGTTGGCCGACGGCGTCGCCCGCGGCGCGGCGCGGTGGGGCACGGCGGCCGCGCCCATCGCCTCCATCGGTGGGTCGATCCCATTGGACCTGGACCTGGGGGGCGAGGGGTTGACCTGGCGCCACACCGAGGCCCTTCAGCTGGGCGTGCGGGCCACGGGCCTGACGCCCGCCCGGCTGCGGCCGTTCTGGAAGGCCCACCCGGCGGCGGACTTCTCGGTGGACCTGCAGTTCCAGGCCGAGGGCACGCTGGCGGCGCTGACGGCGGACGGCCGCCTGAGCGGGACGCTGGCCGACGGTGGGCGGGCGCCGCTCCCCCTGGCGGGTGCCCTGCGCCTGCGCGGCACGTCTCAGCGCTTGAGCTTCGACCTGGGCAGCGCCGTGGGTCTGGTGGTGGAGACGCAGGCGGGGTTGAAGGGCCTGCGCGAGGGATCCGCCCACGCCCGCGACGTGCCCATGACCGGGCGCCTCTTGCTCAAGGTGCCGTTGACGACCCTGGCGCCGTACCTGCCCGGCGATCTGTACGATCCGCAGGGGGTCCTGGACGGGCGCTTCACCGCGCGCGGCACACTCGGGGAGCCGGCCTTCGAGGGGGCGGCGGCGTTGGCGGGCGGCGCCGTGACGGTCGTGAACCTGCACCAGCGGCTGCGGGATCTGGCGCTGTCGGTGCGCGCGGACGGCCAGACGCTGACGGTGGAGCGCTTCAGCGCGCGCAGCGGCGTGGGCCAGCTGACCGGCCACGGGGATCTGTTGCTCAGCGCCACCCCGCCTGGGACGGCGCCGGACGCGCCGCTGTGGTCGGCCTGGCAGCTGCTGAGCCAGTTCGAGGTGACCGGGCGGCGGCTGCCGTTCGTGCAGGCGCTGGTGCCCAATGGGCTGGCGGACGCCATCGTGAGCGTGTCGTCGGTACAGGGGCCTGGCGAGGCGGACGTGCAGGTGACGGTCCGAGAGGCCAAGGTCGATCTGACGACCGTGCGCCTGCCGGCGGCGAGCGCGGTGCCCTACAACGGGCGGGTGCAGGTGCTCGACTGGGCGGGTGGGCGGCAGGGGCCTGACCGGCTGTTTGCGGGCGATGGGCACCTCAAGCTGAAGGTGATCCTCGCGCGGCCGGTCGATGTGCGCGGTGACGGGGTGACCTTGCGGCTTGGCGGCACGCTCGCGCTCGACCGCGACGCGGAGCGGGCCACGGTGCTGGGCGGCTTCGACGTGCTGGAGGGCGCCTTCACCCTGTTCGAGAACCGCTTTCGGCTGCGCCGGGGGCGGCTGACCTTGCAGGGTGGGGTCCTGAGCGAGGACGCAGACGATGTGGCGCAAGACGTGGCGCGCCTGCGCAACCCCGACGCACCGCCCAAGGCCTACCCGCTGGAGCCGGTGTTTGACTGGCTCGCAGAGGGTGAAGCCCAGGGCACCTACGTGGACATGGCGATCCGGGGGCCTGCCCGGCGGCCGGAGCTGGTGCTGGCGAGCGATCCGCCGCTGCCGGAGTACCGCATCCTCACCCTGCTGATCACCGGCCGGGTCGACGCGGTGGATGACCGCAACGGCGACGTGCGCCGGCAGGTGGCGCGGCTGGTGGACAGCTTCCACAACCCGTCGCTGTCGCGGCAGCTGTACGACCGGCTGGGGGTGGACAAGCTGGGGCTGAAGTTCAAGGCGCTCAGCCAGCCCGTGCTGACGGTGGGCAAGCAGATCAATCGCCAGCTGTATCTGGAGACGGTGTACCACCACAACGCGCCACCGGACGCCAACGAGAAGGAGGCGCGGGTGGAGTATCGGCTGGATCCTGCGTGGACGTTGGATACGGCGTATGGGGACGCGGCGGTGGGGAGCGTTGGTGTGTTCTGGAAGCGGGACTTTGGGGGTCCACCTCCCCAGCGGCGTGCGCGGCGGCCGCTGGCAGAGGCGGCCGAGCCGTAGCCGGCCGCCTCAGCGGGCTGGCCTCAGAACTCGGCGAAGCACTCCGCCAGGACATCGCAGGCGCCGCCGCTGGACTCGACGCACTGCAGAATCTGCGGCGGGAGCGCCTCGGTCTGGCAGGCCTGGAGGCACTCGTCGTCGGGCTGACCGAAGCACTCGCCCACCCAGCCGCAGAACGTGGCGCAGTCGCCGTCGCTGACGCCGCTGCCGCCGCCACCCGTGCCGCCAGTGCCGTCACCGATCTCTTCGATGCAAGCGAACAGCTCGTTGCAGTCGCCGCTCGCGGCCTGCACGCAGGCCAGATCGGCCGCGGTGGCTTCGGTCACGCACCCCTGGAGGCATTCCTCGCTGAAGCCCACGAGCTCCTCGGGCGGGGCGCCGAACTCCTGGGCGCACATCAGCACGGCGTTGCACGCGGTCTGACAGGCCGCGCGATCTCCCACCACAGGGCCGCCGCCGGTGCCGCCGCCAGCGCCGCCGCCGCCGCCAGCGCCGCCGGTGCCGCCAGCGCCGCCGGTGAAGTCGTCCTCATCGAACTCGTCGCACAGGCCTTCGGTCTGAGCCAGCTCCACGAAGCCAGCACACTGGTTGGCGGCCAGCTGCGCCACTGCGGTGACCTCCTCGACGGTGGCCTCGACGGTACACTCGCTCACGCAGGCCGTGGTGGCCTCGGCCAGCTCGGCCCCGGCGATGGGGATCTCGCAGGCCACGCCGAGGCAGGCCAGAATCGAGACACATGCCGCCTGGCAGCTCGCCTGGTCGGCCGCTGGGCCACCGCCCCCACCGACCATGCCGCCGCCCGCGCCGCCGTTCTCGCTGCCGCCACCGAACAGGCTGCCGGCCAGCCGGCTGCCGCCCTCGGCCGCGTTGTTGCCGCCGCTGCTCCCGCCGCCGCTGCCACCGCCTACGCCGCCGTCGGATCCGCCGCCGCCGCCACCGCTGACACACCCGAAGGCCGCGAGGCCCAAGAGGGCCGTGCTGACGGTGCCACGCTTGATGTACTGAGCAATCTGAAACGCCATGCTTCTCCTCCCGCTGGCGAGTTGGGGCCGTGCGGATATCGCCGGCACCTCGAGTGTGCGCGAGCCTGGGCAGCCGCTGGGGGCCAAGTCAACCCGGCCGCGGTCGCCCCTACGTCAGGAGTGGTCCTGCGATTCAGCCTGATGTACG
>JAUHVS010000291.1 GCA_030424955.1 bacterium
CTCGGTGAGCACGGCGAGCTTCTCGTCGGGCGTGAGCTGGCCGAGGATCGAGTTGAAGGTCTCGATGCGCGCGCCGATGGCCTCGTGGTTGCCGCTGTCGATGAACAGATCCTGGTCGGCCGGGGGCACGACGTTCGTCCAGCGGCCGCTCTTGTTGACCGCGATGCGCCAGCGCTTCAGGCCGCCGCCGAGGGTGGCGTACACCTCGCCCTCCCAGTTCGAGCCGGGGCCACCGGCGGACGACGCGGTGAAGGCGCTCTGGCTCTGGCCGGCGTCCTCCCACTTGGGCTGGCGGCGGGGCATCGAGCCGCTGACGACCTCGGCGCTGATGCGGTCGCCGCTGATGGGCTCGACGTGCTTGACCACGAAGACGTGGCCGATGCCCTGGCGCTGCCAGCGCTCCACGAGGGCGTCGCCGGCGCGCACGCCGCGGGGATCCAGGTTGAAGGTGTTGGCGCTGCCCGCGAGGTTGACCGAGCCGAAGTAGCTCAGCAGGTAGATCATGAACCAGCCGGTGCGCTTGTTGAGGAAGGCCTCGTCGAAGTAGGCGCCGGCGCGGGCGCCGTCGCCCAGGAAGGGCTGGTAGTCGTCCTGGCTGCCGCCCAGGCGGCGGGCGCGCAGGCGGCTGTCGCTGGGCCAGCCAGCGCTCTCCCAGCTGTCGGCGCGATCACTGAAGTCCTTGTAGGCGCTCTTGAAGTTGGGGGTGTTGCTGTAGTTGCTGCCGTCGGCGCGCTTGAAGCCGAAGTGGCCCAGGTAGATGCGGCCGTTGGCGTCCGAGGCCTCGACGAAGAAGGGCAGGCCGTACCAGCTCGCGAAGGTGGCGCGCAGGAACAGGGCCGTCTCGGCGCACTCGATGGCGGGGGCCGGCAGGGTCTTGCCGTAGGGGGTCACGAGCTGGAACGTGGTGTAGCCGTTCTCGGCCTCGACGCGGGGCATGGACTGCACCCACGCCGCGTACTTCTGGTCCCAGTCCAGGCCGCTGTCGGCGCCCCACGCCACGCCGGCCTTGCGGGCCTCGGTGGTGTTCGTGTCGGTCCACTGGTTGCGCACCGACCACACCGCGGCGGGGCCGTCATCGACGCTGATGGCCAGGCCCTTGCGGCCGGTGATGCTGTCTTCCTTGGCGCCGGCCTCGGTGGCCGGGGCGAACATCGCCTTGCCGTACTCGGGATCCTCGGGGCCGACGGCCAGCGACTCGGGCGCGTCGCCCGGCGCCGGAGTGGGCTCGTCGGCGCAGGCGGTGAAGAGCAGGACGAGGGCGGCCAGCAGGCCAAGACGGGTACGCATGAAGATCCCCCCACAGGAACAGGGCAAGCACAGTCGGCCGGGAAGATAGCAAGAGTCGGGCCACGGTGCGCCCGGGGCAGGCCCTGGGGCCACGGTGTCTCAGGTGGCCATTGAGGTTGCCGCGGGCAGGCGGTGTGGCGGGCAGACGCGCCACCTGGGCCCGTGAGCGGCGCGCGGGGCGCGCAGGGTGGCCGCCCGGGGCCGACCCGCGGGGCAGGCCGGCTCAGCCGGGCGGCGGGTGGTGGTCGGGCCGATCAGCCGCGGTGCTGGGTCCACTGCCGCCAGCCCAGCTGCCCGGTGACGGTGGCGAGGCCCAGCACCAGGGCGGTGGCCGCCAGGGTGCCGAGGCCGCGATCCGCCGCCCAGGCTGGGCAGGCGCTGTGCAGCACGACGTCGCGGGCGCCGCCGGCGATGGCGCCGGCGATGGCACAGAGGCCCATCGACAGCGAGAGCAGGCCGAAACCCGCCATGGCCTGCAGGCCAGTGGTGTGCGTCGCGGTCTGAGGGCGGCTGAGGTAGAGGATGTTCATGAGGGTGCCCCCGATCTGTCACGTTGGTGACGCATTTGTAACAAGGCTGGCACGCTGCGATCCACTCGAAGTGGGCCCATATCGACCGTATCCACCCGATCGGCGTCCTTTTTTGCGCAAACGGGGCGAGCGGCTGCCGTCCCCCGGGTGAACCCCGCTCACCGAGGACGCCATGTCTGCCACCGCCGCCCCTGCGATGCCCCACCCCCGCCGCGCCCCCCCGCCCGCCGCCACCCTCCGGCCCGACCGGCTGGTGGCCAACGGCCCCGCCCGCCCGTTCCGCCCACCCCTCGCCCTGCCGGCCCCGGCGGCGCCCCTGCGCGCCCCCTCGGCGCACGCCCCGCTGGCCGATCTGCTGCGCGCGGCGGTGGCGCTGGAGGCCGAACCCGCAGACTGGGCGGGGCCGCTCGCCGCGCCGCCCGCCGCGCCCGTAGGGGGGCTGGACGCCCTGGAGAGCGAGGCCGGGGCGGTGCGCCACGGCGAGGGCCTGGACTGGCTGGCGGTGTCGGCGGTGACCGTCGCGCGGGACGTGGCGGTGCTGGCCCGCCGCGGGGCGCTGCCGGCCTCGGCAGACCGCTGGGCGCTGCTCGATGGGCTGGCCCTGGTGGCCGAGGGGGTGACCCGTGGGTGATGGCCACGCGCTGTTTGTGACAAGCTGGCAGACCGGCCTGCGGGCGCTGCTGGTGTTCGACCGCGCCGTGCCGGCCTTCGAGGCGGCCCTGGCCGACGCCGTGTGCGCGGTGGATGGCGCCCGCGCCGCCGACAGCCTGGATCGCATGACCCGGCTGGTGCGGGCCGCCGAGGCCGCCATGCGGCTGCTCGCGGTGGCCCCCCCCGGGGCGGTGCACGGGGCCATCGCGCGGGATCTGACCGCCCTGGTCACCCGGCTGGGCACCCTGGGCGCGGTGTGGGTGCCCGGGCCGCTCGTGCCCCTGCGGGACCGCCTGCGCCGGGCGGTGGCCGAGCTGGCCATGAGCCACGCGCGGGTGGCCGAGCGGCTCTGGCCGCCGGCGCCGATCACCGCGACGCTGCCCTCGCTGCGCCTCGCGGGCTGACCGGCCCTCAGCGCGTCAAACCTGCCCCCCGCCGAGACCGGCGCGCACCATCCGGCATCGACGCCCCATGACCAAGCCCACAGAGTCCAACGCCCCGCCCGCGGCGGCGCCCCGCCGGTGGCGCCGCGTGCGCCGGTGGCTGCTGCGAGGCTTGCTGCTGTGCGTCGCGCTGGGAGGTGCCCTGATGTTCGAGATGTGGACCGCCTTCGGCCAGCCGCCCAAGGGCGAGCACCAGGCGCAGATCGCCACCTCCCCGCGCTTCGTCGACGGCCGCTTCCGCAACGCCCTGACCCGCCACGACCAGCTGTGGCTGGCCTTGAAGCTGTGGATCAAGGGCGGGCCCAACCGCTCGCCCGAGGCGCCGCCGCCCATCGAGCACCGCCAGCCCAGCGACTACGCGACCCCGCCGGCCAGCGGGCTGCGGGTCACCTGGTTCGGGCACTCGTCGATGCTCATCGAGATCGACGGCGTGCGGGTGCTGACCGATCCGGTGTGGGGCCCGCGGGCCAGCCCGTCCCGCCTGGCGGGGCCGGCGCGGTTCCATGCCCCGCCGATGGCCCTCGAGGATCTGCCCGACGTCGACGCGGTGGTGCTGTCCCACGATCACTACGACCACCTGGATCTGCCCACCATCCGGGTCCTGCGGGACCGCGGCGTGCGCTTCGTCACCCCGCTCGGGGTCGGCGCCCACCTGCGCTACTGGGGCGTGCCGGCCGAGCGGATCACCGAGCTGGACTGGTGGCAGCACGTCGAGGTCGGCGGGGTCGCCCTGCACTGCACGCCGGCGCGCCACTTCAGCGGGCGCTTCCTGGGCGGCACCGACCAGACCCTGTGGAGCAGCTGGTCGCTGGTGGGCCCGCGCCACCGGGCGTTCTTCAGCGGCGACACCGGCATGCACCCCGACTTCGCCGAGATCGGCCGGCGGCTCGGGCCCTTCGACGTCACCCTGATGGAGTCGGGGGCCTACAGCGCCGCCTGGGCGGACGTGCACATGGGGCCGGAGCAGGCGGTGGCCGCGCACCTGGCCGTGCGGGGGCGGGTGCTGATGCCGGTGCACTGGGGCACCTTCAACCTGGCGCTGCACGGCTGGACCGAGCCGGTGGAGCGGCTGCTCGCGGCGGCCGCGCCCCATGACATCCCGGTGGTGGTCCCCAAGCCGGGGGGCTGGTTCGAGCCGGACGCGCCGCCCGCGCTGGTGCGCTGGTGGCCGGCCCTCGAGTGGGAGCGCGCCGCCGAGGCGCCCGTGGTGTCGACGGGGCTGACCGCGGCGCTGCCGGCGCCTGCCGAGCAGGCGGCCTCCGCCTTCGACGGGGCGCCCGCGGCGGACACTCAGCCGTAGCGGGCCTGCCGCTCGCCCTCACCCACCGCCAGGATGGCCTCGCGGACCCGGTCGGCGGCCTGCTGCTGGGCGGCGGGCTCCTGGGCGCGCCCGTACAGATCCGACAGCGGCACGGGCGGGCCGAAGTGCATGCGCACCGTGCCCTTCTGGGGCCGGCGCCGCGCCCGGAGCACGTCCGACAGCCCCTGGCCCAGGCCGTTGATGAACAGCGGGATCACCGGCGCCTGCGAGGCCAGGGCGATGCGGCCCACGCCCGGCTTGGCGGGCAGCATGGTGTAGGGATCCTCGCCCTTGTTGCGCCGCCCCTCGGGGTGGATGGCGATGACGGTGCGCGTGCTGAAGTTCAACAAATCCAGGCACTTCTGGATCGCGATGCCGTTCAGGTTGGCGCCGCGATCGTCGCGGAAGATGGGCGGGTACATCGAGTGCGCGCTGACGGCCAGGTTCAGCAGCGTGCCCGTGGTGGTGCTGTAGAAGAACTCGCTGCGCACCGGGCAGTACAGGTAGGGCGTGTGGTCCTTGGGCATCACCCGCCACAGCTGGCACATCACCGAGTAGAAGTCCCAGAACGTGCGGTGGTTCGCGGCCAGGATGTAGGCGTGGTCCTTCGGCACGTGGTCGGTGCCGTGGAGCTGCGACAGCGGATCCATGACGAAGCGCATCCACGGCTGGCAGACGTGGGTGAGGTAGGTGGCGGCGGCCCACTTGCCCGGCCGGGTCTCGTTGACCAGCGCCCCGATCTGGTAGCCGAAGCGCTCGGGGCGGGACAGGTGAGCGAGCATGTCGCGGGTCGGCTGGCCACGGAACGGCAACGGGATCATGGAGACCTCGGGGGGGTGGGCGCGCGCCGGCACCATGGGCGGGCGGCCCGGGTCCGGTCAAGGGGGCGGGGGGCTGGGCCTGTGGCCCGCGCGCGGCGTGGATCAGCCGGGCGTGAGGAACGCCACGTCCCGGGTCAGCCCTGCCAGGCGCCGGCCCGCGTCGACGGGCAGCACCACGCCGGTCAGCGACGGGGAGCCGCAGAGGTAGCGCAGGGCGGCGACGATCTCGCCGACCTCGGGCACCCGCCGCAGCGGCATCAGGGCGGCGGACTGCGCCAGGGCGTCGGCGTCCAGCGCCGGGCCGGTGAGCACGGCCCCCGGCGCGATGGCGTTGACCCGCACCCGGGGCGCGAGGGCCCGGGCGAGCAGCTCGGTGGCGCCCTGCAGCGCGAACTTGCTGACGGTGTACGAGAAGTAGTCGGGGTCAGGCGCGTGCAGCTTGCTGTCGAGCAGGTTGACCACGTGCCCGTCCACGCCGGCGGGCAGGTGCCGGGCGAGGGCCTGGGCGAGCACGATCGGCGCCCGGGCGTTGACCTGGAAGTGCAGATCCAGGGCGTCGGCCTGGGCCTCCGGGGCGGCGTCGAAGACGAAGCGCGAGGCGTTGTTCACCAGCAGGCTGGGCATGTGGCCCACGGCGGCGCAGCGGGCGAAGACCTGCTCGGCGAGGGCGGGATCGGCCAGATCGGCCTGCACCACCGCGCCCCCATGGGGCAGGGCGTCCACCACCGCCTGGGCGGCGTCGACGGACCGGAAGCAGTGCACGTAGACGAACCAGCCGTCGGCGGCCAGGGCCTCGACCATGGCCCGCCCCAGCCGGCGGGCGCCTCCGGTGACCAGCGCTGCTCTCATGTGGGCGTCCCCCTGGGTTGACCTCGCCCTGGGGACGCCTGGCGGGACGGCAGGGTTTCGCCGGCGGGGTGGGCGCGGGCCGCGCCGGGCGCGCCGGGCGGGATCACTCGCCGTGCATCCAGGCGTGGCGGGCGGTGGCCGCCCGCTGGCGCACCTGGGTGAGGAAGGCGTCGAGATCGCCGGCCTGCACCCGGAAGCGGTTGATGACGTGCACCTGGCCGGGCTCGGGGCTGAGCATCACCTGATCCTCGGCCGCCGGGCGCACCTCGAAGGGCGCGGTCCAGGGCACGAGGTTGTCGTGCAGCTCGTTGGACTCGCGCAGGCCCTCGTCGGTGATCTCGAGGGTGTGGGTGCACAGCAGGCCGCGGGTGTCCTGGCCGTCGAGCTGGCGGTGGACCATGCGGCGCGCGAGGCGGTCCAGGTGGCGGTTGATGAGCAGCAGGTGGCCGCCCACGAGGGACGCCACGAGCACCAGCGCCTTGGGCTCGCCGCCCAGCAGCCACCAGGCCCCCACGCCGAGCAGGGCCAGGGCGACGGCGCCCCCCCAGCGCACGGCCAGGTGGTGGCGGCGGTGGGCCGGGTCGTGCTGCAGGTACCACGCGTTGAAGGCCACGAGATCGTCGCGGGTGACCTCGAACACCAGGGTGGTGGCGGGCTCACTCACAGGGCGCCCCGCCGGCGCGCAGGGGACAGCGGGGACAGGCGCAGCGGGGGCGACAGCATGGCGTGGCTCACGGTGGGCTCGGGGCGGTGGGCTCGGGGCGGCGGAGCATAGCAGGCAGGGGCGGCCCCACGGCAGCCCGCCCGTCAGTGCAGGCCGAGGATCGCGCAGGTGCCCGGCGGGGCGCACAGCCGGGGCTGCGCCTCGTCGGTGGGCGCCGGGCAGCACCACTCGTCGGGGCACTGGTTGCGCATGGTGCACGGCGACGAGCACACGCCCTCGGTGAGGTTGAACCCGGTGAGGCACACCGGGTGCTCGGCGGGGCAGTTGGGGGCCTGGGCGCAGCCGGTGATGGCGGCGATCTCGGCGGCGCGGGTGTCTTCCACCTGCACAGCCTTCCACCAGAACAGGCCCAGGACGCCCAGGCCCAGGGCCATCATGATCGCGAAGCGTGAGTTCATGCCCCGCATGATGGCCCGCCGCGGGCGCGGGGGCCAGCCGAACGGCGGCCTGCGCCGTGGGGGCGGTCAGGGGCGGGGTCGGGCGGGGGGTCGGGGCGGGGGGGTGGCCCCCGGGGCAGGGCGTGGCCGCGCAGCCCCGGCGGGGCTGGCTCAGTCCCGGCGGCGCAGGCCCAGCAGGCCCATGCCCATCAGCAGCAGGAGCAGGCCCGAGCCGGGGCCGTCCTCGTC
>JAUHVS010000292.1 GCA_030424955.1 bacterium
GGCCTCGGGGTTGAACCAGTAGCTGATGGGCTTCTTGATGCTCGTCTGCCCCTTGACGGGCGCGCCCCAGGCCTTGGTGAGCGTGGCCTCGGCGGTGGCCTTCGGCAGGTCAAAGTAGAAGCGGCCGATCTTGCCGGTCTTGCGGTCGAAGTCGACGTTGAAGCGCAGGTCGGGGTACTCGGCCAGCTCGATGGTGTCTTCCTTCGGCATGGCCGGGAAGATCTGGGCAGCCTCCTCACCGGTCATGCCCGCCTTGAGCCCCTTGAAGGGGGCCGGCAGCACCGGCGCCTTGCTGGTGAACAGGCTCTCGATGGGCTTGACCGCCACCGCCGGCTTGGCGGCGGCCGGCTCACCGCCGCCCCCCGACTCCCCCGCCTTGTCGCCACAGCCCATCACCGACAGCGCCCCCGCCGCCGCCACCGCCATCATCGTCCGCTTCATGCGTGTCCCTCATTTGCGTGTCTGCCCCAGGCGCCGCGGGCGCCCGAGCGGCGGCACCCTAACAGGTTGGGCCGCGCGGCGGGACGGGGGCGGCGCCGCCCCGCGCCCGCAGGCCCTCACCCACCGGCGGGCCATCCCCTTGTCGTTGTGCCCCCAGCCGTGGATAGTCCCCCGGTCGCTGCGCCGCCCCAGATCGCCATGCCGTCCGAGCCCACCGCCCCCATCGAGTCCGACCCGTCGCCCGGCAGGGTGGCCGCGGCCTGGCGCGCCTTCTGGCGCGACCACCGCTGGGAGCTGCTGATCAGCCTCGCCCTGACCCCCCTGGTGATCTACAGCTTCGGCGAGCGCCTGGAGTGGTCGGAGCAGCGCCCCGATGGCGTCGCCTTCGACGACCCGGCCTTCCGGGTGCTGGGCCCCTGGAACGTCACCTGGCTGATCCTGCCGCTGTCGTGGACCAGCATGATCCTGTGGGCGCGCCGCTGCCTCACCCGCCCGCTGCTGCTCATCGACTTTGGCCAGCTCTACGCGGTGGTGATGGGCCTCAAGATCCTCACCATGACGCTGCTGCCGCTCTACGCGCCCCCCGACATCATCGAGCTCAAGGATCCCTACATCGAGGCCATCTTCTACCAAGGCGAGCCGCGGCTGCGGGACCTGATGTTCTCGGGCCACACGGCGCAGCCCATCGCCCTGGCCCTGCTGCTGGCCCCGGGCCGCCTGCGCTGGGTGCTGTTTGGCCTGGCGGCCGCCATCGGCTTTCTGGTGGTCGCGCAGCACGTGCACTACAGCATCGACGTGCTGGCGGCGCCGCCCTGCGTCTGGCTGGGCTGGCGGCTGCAGCGCTGGGTCATCGGCCACTGGCGTGACCCGGCCGTGCTGCACTGACAGGCCCTGCGCCCGCCCGGATTTCCTGGACGAGCGCCGCGGCGATCTTGGGACGCGACCGATGCGCCCGCCGCCGAATCTTGGCCCCACACTGTTGGGGGGGAGACACCCATGAAGCACTTGACCCGCGCCGCCCTGTGGGCGCTCGGCGCGTTGGCCCTGGTGGCCTGTGATGATGGCAGCTCAGGCGGCGAAGGCGGCGCTGGTGGGGCCGGCGGCGCCGTCGAGGCCGACGCGGCCCAGGGCGGCGCCGGCGGTGGCGCCGACATGACCGCGGGCCCGGACGCCGCGGGTGGCGCGGGCGGCGCGCCCGACGCCAGCCCGGCGCTGGACCAGGCCGTGGCCGACATGGCCCCCGAGGCCGACATGGCCCCCGAGGTCGACATGGCCCCCGCGCCCGACATGGCGCCTGAGCCCGACATGGCGCCCGCGCCCGACATGGCCCCCGAGCCCGACATGGCCCCCGAGCCCGCCGGCGCGTGCGACAACCCCAGCGACCTCGACGCCCTCGCCGCGGCCGCCGACACCATCACCGGCACCATCGGGGACTGCGCGCTGCCGTGCATCGCCGGCGGCGCCGAGTGTGCGGCCATGTGCATCGGGGACGCCGTGGGCCTGGGCGCGGCCTGCGCCGACTGCTTCGGTGAGATCTTCGGCTGCACGCTGCAGAACTGCGCGCTGCAGTGCCTCAACGCCGGGAGCGACGCCTGCATGAACTGCCAGACCGAGAGCTGCTTCCCGGCCTTCGAGGCCTGCGCGGGCGTCTCGCCTCCCTGAGCCGGCCCGGCTCAGCCCTGCGCTACGAACACCTGCGGGAAGGTCGCGAGGAACGCGATGGCCCGCTCGAGCTCGCGGGCGTCCACACACTCGCCGATCTTGTGGGTGTTCTGCTCGATGCCCGGCCCGAAGCCGAACATCGGCGGGTACTTCACCGGCCCGTTGGTGATCCAGCCCTTGCCGGCCACCTCGATGGACGTGTCGTCGGCCGGCACCGGGAAGCCCACCCCGTCCGTCGAGAAGATCCAGCGATCCACCCGCGGCGACGTGCGGCGGTTGCCGCCCGTGCCCTCTTCCACGTAGGGCGTGACCGCCTGGGTGTAGGTGGCCACCGCCGCCTTCAGCGCCGGGTGATCCTCGGGCGTGGCCCAGCCGGGGTAGATCTGCGCGTTGCCGGGGGTGTAGCCCCGCCAGGTCTTGTCGGCGTAGTGCGGCACCTGCACCACCACCTTCAGGCCCGCCGCGCGCGCCTTGGCGACGCTGGGCAGCCCCTCGATGGCGGCCACGGCGGCCTCGGGCGCCTCGCCCACCGTGAGGCGGCGGTCGAAGCGGAAGGTGAAGGTGTCGGGCACGGCGCAGTCGCTCGGGCTGTCGAGCACCGCCCACGACGCGGTGCGCGTGCCGTGGCCCAGGAAGGCGTCGTCGAGGAACGTCTCCATCTTGCGGTACTGCTCGGCGGCCTCCACCACGATGGCGGCGCCGTACTCCAGCGGGTTGAGCCCCTCCCACGGCATGGAGCCGTGGCACGAGCGGCCGGTGACGGCGACCTCGATCTGCATCCGCCCGCGCTGGCCGCGGTAGATGCCCAGCGCGCCCTTGTGGGCGTCGCCGGTGCCCTCGGTGAGGATCACCACGTCCGGCACCAGCTCCGGCCCCGCGCCCGGCAGCACGTGCTGCATCAGGTACATGGGCCCGCCGCCGTCGTTGTCCTCCTCGGCGACGGTGGCGTAGGCGCGCACGATGACGCCCTTCAGGGCCCCCTCGCCCGCCAGCTCCAGCAGGATGCGCGTGGCCACGACCTCCGAGATGACGCCGCTGAGCTGGTCGGCCGAGCCGCGGCCAAAGACCAGGTGGTCCCACTCGTCGTCGGGCGGCAGGTGCCCCAGCTCGTGCTTGAGGAACGCCCGGTTGACGGCGGCGGGATCGGTGAGGCCGTCGTAGGCGTCGATGCCGCCGCCGATCTTCTCGATCCACTGGCCCCGCAGCGCCTTGACGGTGTCGGAGTGGCCGTCGAGGTAGATCACCTTCTTGTCGGCGGGCGCGATCCCATCGTCGGGATCGCTCACGTGCCACACCAGGTTGCCGAAGGCGTCGAAGTCCACGTCGGCGGGGTGGCGCACGGCGCCGATCTCGACGATGCGGCGCTTGAGGTACTCGAGCCGCGGGCCCTCGTGGTTGCTCAGCCCGCAGGCGGGATCGCCGCCCTCGGCCTTGGGGCGGTCGACGTGATCGGCGGGGATGCGGATCACCTCGGCCAGCAGCTCGACGGCGAGGGCGCGGTCGCGGGCGGCGAGCTCGGCGACGCGCTCGGCCAGGGTCGGGGTGGGTGCGGTGCTCATCGAGTCTCCCACAGGCGCTCGAGCTGGGCCGCCAGCCCGGGCACCTTGGCCGTGGCCAGCATGGCCATGATCACATAGAGCTTCTGGTTGGCCTCGCGGGCCAGATCGAAGCGGAAGCGGTCCATCACACCGGCCGTGACCTCGGCGCCGATGTCGGCGGGCAGGCAGTGCATGTATTGCGCGTTGTGGGTCAGGCCCATGCGCCGCTCGTCACAGATCCAGTCGGTGAACTGCGCGTTCTGGGCCAGCATCCTGGCCTCGATCTCGCCCAGCTTGTCTTTGTTGGTGACCCGCTCCTGCATGAGCGTCAGCGGCCCCCAGCTCTTGGGGTACACCACGTCGGCGCCGCGGAAGGCGTCGTCCATGTCGTGGGTCACCCGGAAGCTGCCGCCGCTCGCTGCGCTGTGCGCGCGGGCGAGGTCGAGGCTCTCGTCCAGCAGCGGGTAGCCCTCGGGTTGGGCGAGCGTCAGCTCGGCGCCGTAGCGGCTGAGCAGCATGATCAGGCCCTGCGGCACGCTGAGCGGCTTCGCGTAGCTGGGGCTGTAGGCCCAGCTCACGGCGATCTTCTTGCCGCGGATGTCGCCGCCGAACTTCTCGCGCAGGAACATCAGATCCGCGATGGCCTGGGTGGGGTGATCCAGGTCGCACTGCAGGTTGACCACCGGCACCTGCCGGGGGGTGCCCAGGCCGGCGTTGTAGTCGTCGATGCCCTTCTTGAGGTCCTGCAGGAAGGCGCGGCCCTCGCCCAGGATCAGGTCGTGGCGGATGCCCAGCGCGTGGGCGTTCATGCCCAGCATGGCGCCGGTCTCCTCGGCGGTCTCGCCGTGGGCGACCTGGGTGCTGCTGCCGTCCACGATGACCGGCTGCATGCCCAGGCGGGCGGCCGCGCCGGCCCAGGCGCTCTTGGTGCGGGTGCTGTTGTCGAAGAACACCGCGTAGGCCAGCTCGGCCGGCAGCAGCGGGGTCTTGACGCCGGCCGCGTCCAGGCGGGCGAAGGCCTCGGCGACGCTCACGAGCGCGCCCATGGCGCGGGTGTCGTAGTCGGGGGTCTTCAGCAGGCTGCGGCCCAGCAGGGCCTGGATGGCGTCGGCGTCCAGCGACAGCCGGGGATCGGTTTGCGTGCTCACGGCGCCTCTCGGGTGATGGTGGTGCCCGCGCGGTGGGCGTAGGCCGCGCGCAGGGCTTCGGGTTTGCAGATCGTGACCGAGTCGCCGCCGCGCTCCAGGAACCAGAGGGCGGCCTCGATCTTGGGGCCCATGCTGCCGGCGGGGAACTCGCCCGCCGCCGCGTGGGCGGCCAGCGCAGCGGCGGTGATGTGGGTCAGCCGCTCGGGGTGTTCGCTGCGGAAGTTCAGGTACACGGCGTCGACGCCGGTGGTGATGATGAGCCGCCGCGCGCCGAGCCCGTGGGCCAGCAGCGCGCTGGTGCGGTCCTTGTCGATGACCGCCTCGACCCCCTGCAGGTGGCCCTCGGCGGCGTCGCGCTCGACGGGCACGCCCCCACCCCCACAGGCGATGACGGTCACGCCAGCGTCCACCAGCCGGCGGATGGTGGGCAGCTGCACGATCTCGATGGGGCCCGGCGACGGCACGACCCGGCGCCAGCCGCGGCCGGCGTCCTCCATGACCGCCCAGCCGTTGGCCGCCGCCAGGGCCTTCGCCTCGGCCTCGTCGTAGAAGCGCCCGATGGGCTTGGTGGGCTCGCTGAAGGCCGCGTCGTCATGGTCGACGATGACCTCGGTCACCAGGCTCACCACCTCGACCGCCGCCCCCTCGCCCGGGGCCCCCGCGCGCGCCACCAGGGCGTGGCGCAGGCCGCGCTGGATCATGTAGCCCAGGCTGCCCTGGGTGTCGGCCACCAGCGAGTCCAGGGGCACGGTGTGCACCTGCCCCGACGCCAGCTCGGCGCGGCGCTGCATGAAGCCCACCTGCGGCCCGTTGCCGTGGGTGAGCACCAGGTGCACGCCGTCCGCGACGAGGTCGGCCACGGGCGCCATGGCCCGCGCGGTGACCTCGAACTGGTGGGTCACCGTGGGCGGCAGCGCGGGATCCAGCAGCGCGTTGCCCCCCATGGCGATGACGATCGGCGCCCCTCGGCTGGCGGCGGTCATCGGTGCGCCTCCTCGCGGTCCACCCCGCTGAACAGGATCGCGACGCGGTCGGTGGGCCCGATGTGGCCCTGGGCCACCAGCGCCATCAGCCCGGCGAGGCCGGCCGCGCCCGTCACACAGCTCTTGATGCCCACCTCGTGGGCGTAGTCATGGGCCTCTTGCAGCTGGGCCTCGCTGACCCGCACGCCCCGGCCGCCAGTGGCTTGCACCTGCTCGGCCAGCGCCGCCCAGTCGTACGTCTCGTCGTCGAGGATGCCGTGGGCGATGCTCGCCGGGGTCGTCTCCCAGGGCCACATGAAGTCGCTGCGGTGGGTCACCGCCTGGGCCACGGCCTCGCCCGTGCTCGCCAGCGCGTCCAGCGCCCGCAGCATGGGCCCGGCGCCCTCGGTCTGCACCACGTGCAGGGTGGGCGCCCGGGGGATGGCGCCGTCGGCCACGGCCTCGGCGATGGCCGCCGCGAGGGCGCTGCCGAGGGCACCGCCGCCCACCTGGATGACCAGGTGGTCGGGCACGACGCCGGTCTTGGCCCAGTGCTCGATCCACTCGTAGCCCAGGGTCATGCCCCCCTCGATGGCCATGCCGTTGTCGGGGCCCTGGCAGCAGAAGGGCAGCGCGCCGGCCTGCACCGCCGCCTGGAAGGCGTGGTAGGTGGGATCGCCCGCGACCCCCGGCTGGCGCTCGCAGACCTGCACGTCGGCGTAGAGCGCGTGCAGCCGCTTCACCACTGGCTCAGGCGCGTCGACCGGGATGAACACCTTGAGGGGCCAGCCCGCCGCCCGCGCGACCACCGCCGCCGCCAGGGCGGCGTTGCCGCAGCTCGCGATGGCCAGGGGCTGCGCCTCGCTCGGGGTCAGCTTGCCGTGCAGGTGCAGCGCCAGCCCGAACAGGTGGCGGGCCTTGTGGCTGCCGGACACGTTGCCGATCTCGACCTTGGCCTCGATGGACCCCACCTCGACCAGCTCGGCCAGCTCGGACAGCTCCACCACGGGCGCCACGCGGAAGCCGTGGCCGTCGAGGTCGGCGATGGCGTGATCCAGGGCCTTCACCCGCGCCACCCACACCGGATCGGTGCCGCCGGCGGCGCGCCCCAGGTGCCAGCTCGCGAGCCGGCGCCGGTAGCGCAGGAACGGCTCGGTCTGCATGGTGTCGAGGGGGTGCTCCCCCACCAGGTGGCGGCGGATGACGTGGTCCACGTCGCCCTGGCCCCGGTTGGGACACACGAAGGGGTTGGCCGCTGCCGGCGTGGCCCCGCAGCCGAAGCACCGCAGCTGGACGCCCGGCTTCATCCCGCCACCGGGCCTGCACCGGTCTGGGCGTTGAACGCCTCGATCAGCTCATCCCACACCCCCAGGTACGGGCGCAGCTCGCGCCAGAACCGCTGGTGGCGGCGGGCCTCGAAGTCCTTCAGGGTGACGCCCTGCTGCTCGACCCAGGTGAAGTAGCCCA
>JAUHVS010000293.1 GCA_030424955.1 bacterium
CCTCGGGCCGGACGCCGCCCCCGATCCCAACCGCCCCTGGGGCACCCGGCGCTTCGCCGCCCCCACGCCCTGGGCGAGCCCGCTGGCCGACTACCTGGCGGCGGGGGCCGAGGCCTTCCCCGACCAGCCCTTCGAGCGCGCGGTGCACGACCTGGTGGCCTTCGACGGCCGCCTGCACCTGGCCTACGGCGACGCCACGCTCAACCTCGGCCGGGTGGTGCCCATCGAGCACCGGGCCTTCACCGATCCCAGCGATCCCACCGCGCTGGTGAGCGAGGGCGAGAGCCGCGAGGAGCACCTGGACGGCTTCCGCCGCTTCGGCGATCGGCTGCTGCTGCCGGGCATCGACGCCGTGGACGACGCCTGGCTGGGCAACGTGTACCTGCGCGCCCTCGGCTCGCCCTGGCGCATGGCCCGCACCGTCGACCGCGGCGTGCACGTGCACGACGCGGTGCAGTGGGGCGCCAGCCTGTACGCGGTGGGCAGCGGCGCCACGCCCGAGGCGTGGGGCAACGGCAACGTCTACGCCCACCTGTGGATCAGCCGCGACGACGCGGCGACCTGGCAGGTGCTGCACACCGAGCACAACGAGCGCGTGGGCGACGCCCGCTTCACCCGCCTGCTGCCCCTCGACGACGCCCTGTACCTGTTCGGCTACCGCAGCGACGCGCAGGGCAGCATCAACCGCCTGCTCGCCGGCACCTGGGACGGCGCGGCCTACACGCCCTTCGCGCCCGAGCACCCCCTGGCGGGGGCCTTCATCACCGGCAGCATGCCCCTGAGCGACCCCACACCCCAGGCCGCGCCCGAGGGCCTGGTGTGGGGCGCCGACGTGCGCGCGGAGCCCCTGAAGGCGCGCGCCTGGCGGGTGTCGGCGGGCGAGGTCACGGTGGTGGACGCGCTGGTGGGGCACACGCTGATCGACCTCAGCCGCGTGGACGCCACGGGCGAGTGGCTGGTGCTGACCCACGCCGGCGACACCTGGGCCCAGACCCCTGATCCGTGGGCCGCGACCCTGTGGGTGGCCACGCCCAGCTTCGACGGCCTCACCGAGATCCTGACCCTCGCGCCAGCCGCCCCACTCCGCTCCGTGGCGGCCTGGGGGGACGCGCTGTTCTTTGGCGACGCGGCGGGCGACGTGCTCAAGGCGGAGGCGCTGCCGTGAGCCTGGCCGCGCGGCTGCGGGCGCTGGACGGGCGGGGCTACCCCGGCTACAAGTCCTTGACCTCACAGCGGTTTGAGGTCGACGGCCTGGGCCTGCGGGTGCTGCACGTGCAGGGCGATCCCTTCGCGGCGCCCAGCCGCCTTGAGCTCCTGATCCCGGCGGCGCGCTGTCCCCTGGACTTCGTGGATCTGGCCGACGCCGACAGCCGGCGAGCGGGGGCGGACTGTGTGCACCGCGCGCTGACCCGGGCCCTCGCTGAGGTGGAGGCGCCCGAGGCGCCACCGCCGCCCCGCGGGCACGGGCGGGGCCGGGGGGCGGGCGGCGGTCGCGCGCAGGGCAGCGGCCACAGCGGCCGGCTGGCCATCGCGCCGCTGTCCCCGCAGGTGCTCGATCGCTCGGCCGTGCAGATCACCCCCGACGGCGGGCTGCGGGTGGTGCTGTGGGTCGGCCTGCCCGCCGCGGGCCGCCGCATCCTGGGCCACGCGGCCGCCGAGCTGCTGTGTGAGCGCCTGCCCGCGGCGGTGCGCGCCGCGGTGGACGGGCTCGACCCCGCGACGCTGGAGGCCCACGTGGCCGCCGTCGAGGCGCAGGTGGATCTGCGTGGGGCCCTGGCCCAGGCGGGCCTCGTGGCCTTCCTCGCCGACGGCGCGATCCTGCCCCGCGCGTCTGGGATCGCCACCGGCCCGCTGCTCGGCGCGGTGCCCCTGCGGGCCCCCGACGCCCTGGCCGTGACCCTGCACGCCGAGCACCTGGGCGCCGTGCGCGGGCTGGGCATCCCCGAGGGCGTGACGGTCATCGTCGGCGGCGGCTACCACGGCAAGTCCACCCTGCTCTCGGCCATCGCGGCCGGGGTGTACGACCACGTGCCGGGGGACGGCCGCGAGGCCTGCGTCACCCGCGCCGACGCCATCAGCCTGCGGGCCGAGGACGGCCGCGCCGTGCGCGGCGTGGATCTGCGGGCCTTCATCAACGACCTGCCCGGCGATCGCAGCACGGCCCGCTTCGTCACCGCTGACGCCTCGGGCAGCACCAGCCAGGCGGCGGCGACGCTGGAGGCCCTGGAGGCCGGCGCGCGGGTGCTGCTCATCGACGAGGACACGGCGGCCACCAACTTCATGATCCGCGACGCGCGGATGCGCGCGCTGGTGCCCCCCGCCGCCGAGCCCATCACGCCCTTCATCGACCGCGTGCGGCAGCTCTACACCGAGTTCGGGGTGTCGACGGTGCTGGTGGTCGGGGGCGCCGGCGACTACCTCGACGTGGCCGACACCGTGATCCAGTTGCAGGCCTTTGAGCCCCACGACGTCACCGAGGCCGCCCGCGCCGTGGCGGCCGCCCACCCCCTCGGCCCCGCGGCGCCGCAGCCCCCAGGCCCCTGGCCGGCGGGGCCCCCTCGCTGCATCGATCCGGCGTGCCTGGCGCTGCCCCCGGGCCGGGACGGCAAGGTGAAGGCGGACGGCGTGCGGGGCCTGCGCTACGGCGCGCACACCCTCGATCTGTCGGCGGTGGCGGGGCTGGTGGAGCCCGGTCAGCTCTGGGCCATCGGGGATCTGCTGCGGGCGCTGGGTGAGCGCCGGGGCCCGCACACCCTGCCCGATCTGCTGGCGGCGGCCGAGGCGCTGCTCGCGGACGGCCCCGCCGGGCTGGCGCCCGGGTTTGGGGATCGCGCCCGCCCAACGCCGCTGACCCTCGCCTGCGCCCTCAGCCGGTTCCGGGGCCTGCGCGGGGCCGCGCCGCCGGGCTGATGGCCCCGCTCAGGCGGGCTGCTGCGCGTGGGGCATGGGGGTGGTCGCCAAGCCCAACGCCACCTGGTCACGCCCGGCGTCCTTTGCGGCGTGCAGCCCTCGATCCGCGTGGCGCATCAAGGGCTCCAGCCGGGGCGTGTCCTCGGTCGCCAGGCCGACGCTGGCGGTGACCGGCACGGGCTCCGTCAGGCGCAGATCCTGCTGTAGGCCCCGGGCGCGCGCGAGCGCCTCGTCGGCGGGTAGGTCCACCCACAGCACGGCGAACTCCTCGCCACCCAGGCGGCCCGCCAGGGCGTCTGGCCCCGCCGCTGTGTGCAGGCGGCTCGCAAAGGCCTGCAGCACCTCATCGCCCACCGCGTGACCGTAGGTGTCGTTGACGGCCTTGAAGCGGTCGGCGTCGACGTAGGCCAGGCTGGCGAGCTGGTTGCTCAGGCGGGCGGTAGCCAGGCGGGCCTCGGCGGCTGCCATGAAGGCCTGGCGGTTGAGCAGCCCGGTCAGGTCGTCGTGGTCGCCCAGGAGTCGCAGGCCCTGCAGCTCGTGCCACGCCCGGCGCCGCAGCACCCCCAGCAGCCAGGCGAGCCCCACCCCACCCACGGCCAGGGTCGCCTGCGCCACGACGAGGTGGGGGTCGGTGGCGCTGATCCCAGACCACGGCGCGGCCAGCACGGGCACGACGTAGGTCAGGCCAAGCCCCGCAATGGCATAGCGAGTGCTCGGCGCCAGCCCCAGGAAGGCCAGGGTCAGCACCGTCTGGTGCAGCACCAGCTCGCCCGCCGGATCCACATAGCCCGGGGCGGTGGCCAGCGCGCGCACCAGCATCGCGCCCCCCAGGGCCAGGGTCGCCCAGCCCATGCAGGGCCGCAGCCGCCGCAGCTCGGTGGTGAGCAGGGTCATGGCGCAGCCGAAGGCGACCAGGAGCAGGGTCCAGTGCGCCGTGTGCGTGCGCTGCGGGATGAACCAGCCCTCCATGACGTGCACCACGATCAGCAGAGCGAAGCCGAGGCCAACACCCCAGCGCAGCACGGGGCGCTGCAGGTCGAAGCTCCACGCGGTGTAGCTCTGGCCGCGCGCAGCCCTGGCCTGCCCGTCAGCCTCCGTCATGGCAGCAGCCGCAGGGCGACCGTGCCCGCCACGTGGACCCGATTGCGGCCCGCCCGCTTGGCGGCATACAGGGCGCTGTCGGCGTCCCTGAGCAGCTGCGGCAGGTCGGCGGCCGGCCCGCTGGCGACCCCCAGGCTGAGGGTGATGGCGACGGTCGGGAAGCGGGTGGCGCCGTGCCGCAGGCGCTTGGCCAGCCGGTGGGCGTCGTCGGGTGTCAGCCCCGGGCAGACGAGGGTGAACTCCTCGCCGCCGAGCCGGCCGATCAGGGCGTCGGGAGGGGCGCTGGTGCGCAGCAGCTCGCCCAGCTCGCTGAGCACGCGGTCGCCGGTGAGGTGGCCGTACTCGTCGTTGAGGTGCTTGAACAGATCGACGTCCAGGCTGACGACCCCCACGGCCCGGTCGGGCGCCAGGGCGTCGAGCTTCTCGAAGAAGCTGCGCCGCTTCAGCACCCCCGTCAGCCCGTCGGCGTCGGCGCGGTGCAAGGCGGCGGCGTGGGCGCGCTGGGCGACGGCGTGCCACCAGGCGACCCGCCAGGTGAGGGCCAGCAGGCCGGGCCCCACCACGGCCAGCGCCAGGGCCGAGTTGGGGGTGAGCAGGGTGCGATCCACCGCGGCCCAGTACACCAGCGGCACCGTCACCAGCAGGCCGGCGGCGGCGACGCTGGTGCTGAGCGTCGGGGCGGCCAGGACGGCGAACGTGCCGGCGCAGGCGAGCTGCAACACCAGCAGGTAGGGCCCGAGCACCACGCCCGCCGTGTAGACGCTGTTGCGCAGGGCGACGAGGGTGATGGTCGCCAAGAAGGCGGCGGCGAGGGCCCGCGGCGACATCGGCAGCCAGGTGGCCGCCCCCATCAGCGCGAGCGTGGCCACCAGCAAGAGCGACAGCCAGAGGGGGGCGGCTGACTGCACGCCGGTGGCCGGGTCCCAGGCGATGGAGGCGAGCAGGGTGGGGGCCCCCAGCAGCGCGACCCAGCGCAGCACGGGCAGCCGGTCGACCGCGCGCCACGCGGCCGCGAGGGACGGGGACGGGGGCGCCGGGGGGTGGGCGGGGATGGCAGCCGCTGACATGTCATGGCCAACGGCGGTGGGGGGTGGCCGGTCGAGCGGGCGGGTTCGGCGCCACCCCCCGCGGCGGTCAGCCCTGCAGGAGGGCGCCGATGGGCACGCTGCGCAGGGCGCTGGCGTCGTAGCCGCCGCCGGCCAGGGCGGTGGTCAGCACCGCCTCGGGCGACAGGGTGACGCCGCCGTCGGCGGGCAGGCCCGTGGCCAGATCCACCGGCAGGGGGCCCATGCCCACGTCGCTCGACTGCCCCACCGCGATGCCCCCGCGGATGCCCGCGCCGGCGAGCAGCGCCACGTTGCCCAGGTGGTGGTCGCGGCCCCCGCGCTCGTTGAGGCGCGGGGTGCGGCCGAACTCGCTGAAGGCCACGATGGTGGTCTTGTCGAGCATGCGCCCGCCGCTGGGGGCCTCGCTGTTGGCGAGATCGTCGATGAGCCGGGCCAGGGCGGTGAAGCCGGCGTCGAGCCGCTCCGACTGGTCGTTGGCCCAGCCGCCGTCGTGGGTGTCGAGGCCGCTCGCGAGGGCCACGCTCACCACCCGCGACAGGCCGGTCTTGAGGGCCTGGGCCGCCAGCGCGGCGCGGCCCAGGGGCGTCTCGAGGGTGGCCGCGGTGATGCCGTAGTGGGCGCGCACGGCGGCGGTGTCCTCGCTCTCGAACTGGAACTGCCGGTACAGCGTGCTCTCCACCACGTCGCGGGCGCGGGCCCGGTTCTCGCGGTAGATGTCGGCCAGCCGCGACGCGCTGGGGCCGGCGCCGGGCTCGCAGCCCGTGCGCTGCGCCCAGTAGGCGCCCAGGGCCCCCTTGACGTTGGCGGGCACGCCCGTGGGCACGCCCAGGCTCTGCTGCAGGATGTACTGCAGGTGGCCCACGGCGGCGACGGGCAGCGCGGCCGCGAAGGCCGGCTGGCTGACGTTGTAGGACTCCACCAGGTGCGACAGGTGGGGCACCTGGGTGCGGGCGCCGATCTGCGCCGCGGCCAGGGTGGGCACGGCGTCCCCGCGGGCGGTGAGGCCCGAGGGCGTGCGGCCGGTGATGAAGTGCCGGCGGCCCACCTCGTGGGTCAGCGTGCCCATGTTGATGCCGCGCACGATGGCCACGTGCTCCAGCACCCGGGGCAGCTCGCCCACGCAGGGGCCAAGCTCGATGCCGCCGAAGCGCTCGGGCGTGCGGCGGAACCGGGCGGGCAGGCGGTCGTAGCCCGGCTGGATCTGGGTCTGGGGCACGTCGGCGTCGGGGAAGGCGGCGGGATCGCGGGGGTCGAGCCCCAGCAGCATGTCCCAGCCGCCCTCGAAGTAGACGTGCAGGAAGTAGCGGTCGAGGCCCTCGGCCGCGTGGGCGGTGCGGCCCAGCAGCGTCGACAGGCTCAGGGCCCCGGCGGTCAGCCCGGCCCGCTTCAAGAACTCGCGTCGGTCGAGAGGCATGGAGGGCTCCGGGATCAGTAGAGGATGAACTCTGGGTCGGTCATCAGGGCGATACACACCGCCAGCCAGCCGTCCTGGGCGGCGCGGTCGGGCGCGGCGGTGGCGGCGGCGGTGCGGAACAGCTCGGCGAGGGGCGCGACGGCGGCGGCGTCGTCGGGGGCCACATACCGGCTGAACATGCGCAGCAGCAGGGCGCGCACGTTGGCCTGCACGTCGGCCGGATCCTGGCTCTGCCAGGCGGCGCCGTGGGTCACCAGGGAGCGCTCGGCGGCGGGCAGGGCCTCGTCGCGGGCCACCCACTGCACGCAGATGCGGTGGCTGGCGTCGGCCATGAACTTGGCCACGATCAGCGTGGGCTCGAGGTTCTCTTCGGTGACCCGGATGTAGTCGGGCGCGCCCAGGGTGGGGGCGAGCACGGCCAGCATGTCGGTGGGCCCGTCGCCGAAGTCCTCGACCCAGCGCAGGCCGTCGGTGACCACGGGGATCGACCGGGCGAGCTGCTCGACGGTCATGCGGCCGACGCTGCGGGCCAGCGCGGGCGCCTCGGGCGCGCCACCTGCGCCGCCCGCGCCACCCGCGCCGCCTGCGCCGCCACCCGCACCACCGGCGCCGCCGCCAGCGCCACCCATGCCGCCACCACCAGCGCCACCCGCGCCGCCACCAGCGCCGCCAGCGCCGCCCGCGCCGCCAGCACCACC
>JAUHVS010000294.1 GCA_030424955.1 bacterium
TAGGACCGCAGCTCGCCCTGGACGCGCTCGACGGAGATGTCGGCGCCCTGGCGACGGATGTCGTCCTTGAGGCGGACGATGAGCCCGTAGAAGTCCCGCATCTTGTTGAGCAGGACCGATCGGCTGAGCTGTGCGGCGTTCATGCAGGGTCTCCCGTCAGTCCGACTCGTGCTGGACGTACAGGACCACCCGGGTGGGGCCCACGTCGTTGGGCCCATGCAACGGGTTGAACACGTACAGGGTCTCGTTGGGCTCGATGCGGCGCAGATCCTCGCTCATGGTGTAGAGGATCGTGCCGGGCCGCTTGCGCAGGCCCTCGTGGTTGTCGTCCCGCGCGCGGCCGCAGCCGAGGTCGCGGTTCTTGCTCATCGACTCGATGTGGGTCTCGGAGCCGAGGTAGCAGTTCTCGGCCCAGGCGATGATCTCCTGGGTCGGCTGACCCAGGAAGCCAAGCACCAGCTTGTGCCCCACCCACTCCTCGCGGAACGCGATGCTGAAGCTGTGGCCCTCGCCATCGAGGCGGTACTCGGTGAAGTTCTCCTGCACCCCGAGATCCAGGGTGTTGAAGAGGCTCCGACCCACGGCCTCGAAGATCTCGGAGATGTTCTCGTGATCGTAGCGCGGGAAGCGCGGGATCTCGTCGAGGGAGCCGACCGCCGACACGTGCGCCGCCAGCGTGCACATGGCGACGTAGACGGTGTAGGGGTGGCCCTGGCCCACGGCGAGGTGCGCCTCGAAGGCGGGCAGGCCGGCCATCAGGCTGTGGAGCTGTCGCTCGAAGCGGTCCCGGTTGCTGCCTGCCGAGGGCGACCGGATCATCTCGAGCAGGTAGTTGGCCTTGCCGCGGACCTTGCTCGCGGCCCCGGCGCACAGGGCGTTCAAAGAGCGGCACCACTTCTGCTCGGAGGCCCGCGGGTGCGGCGGCACGTAGTCGGTCAGCTGGAACGCTGAGTCCGCGTACTCCAGCTCCGCGATCGGGATGCGGATGAGGCCGCCGGTGCCCTCTTCGCCCGCCACGAGCCGCGCGTTGGGCTTCAGGCGCGGGATGGTGATGGCGACCTGGCCCTCGTCGGCCTCGGGATCCATGTCGGCGACGGCGGCGCCGTCTCCGACGCGGTAGCGGGCCAGGACACCCCGGCGCTCGGCCAGGCCGGCGTCAGGCACGCACAGGTAGATGCGGATCGGGGCGCGCTCGGCGTCGGCCTTGAAGGGCGTGAGGTCGAGCTGCTCGGGCGGGTCTTGCACGAACAGGCCGTCGGGCATGACCGCGTGGATGGTCTGCAGGCGGAAGATGCGGTGATCCAGCAGCGCCTCGTCCACCTCCATGTTGCGCACGCCCCATGTGAAGGGCGCGGCCATGCCGGTGTAGTAGTGCAGCAGCGACTCAGACCGGGTCGAGAGCTCCTGGAAGTGCTGGGGCGCGAGGAGCATGCCCTCGTGCCAACGCAACGCATCCGGAATTCGGTGCTGGCCCCGCAAATCGTCCTCCCCCAGTGCCCGGAGGCACATGCCGAGCCCACGCGTGGCTCGCTCTATGGTGAGCGGCTTCGGCCGCCGCTCCAGACGCTCGGTGGGCAGCCGCCCCCCTGACGTCAGCCGTCGTCGTCAACCTCGTCGAGGTCGACGACATCAAACCCCTTCTCACCGAGCAGAACAAGGATGCGTCGCTCGGGACGGAATCGGGCGCGGTGGCGGCCGGCCACATTGTAGTAGTCGGCAAAAACCAGGCCATGGGCCGCGCGCTGCTGCAGCTCGATCTTCAGCTGCTTGATCTCCTGGCCGGGCATCAGCTCCCAGCTGACAATGTCGAAGGAGATGTGATCAGGGTTGTCCTTCATGTACTGGGTCGCCTGCTGAAACCACTCGGTGGCCGACAGGCGGCTGAGCTCCGCGAAGACGTTCTCGTCGTACACGACAAGCACAGAGACAGCGATCGGTGCGTCCGCGTTGGCTGACTGCTCGGCCCGCAGGGACACCCGAAGGTGCTCCGGGTAGCTCGAGCAGGCGGTGGCCGAGGCCCAGATCAGCGTCGGACACACCCATCGCGCCAGGCTCGCCGACCAATGCCGCACACTCTTTCCCCCTCGCCACAGCCGAGGCGCTTCGAAAAACCGAAGGCTCGCTGGCGGCCATTAGAAAATTCGTCTGGAGGACTGTCAAAAAGAATCCTGTCCAGATTTCAGGAACTTCCCGCTTATGGTGCCGGTGGGCTCGGGGGGGCCAACGGGTTGACGGTGGCCTAGTTGACCCGGCTACCGGAACTGCCCAGGATGAGGCTCCGAGAGGGGGAGAGGCGCTGATGGAGTTCGTACGCTCGTTGAGGGAGTCGACCCATATTGCCCACTGGGCAATGGCCGTCGCGTGTGCGCTCACGATGGGTTGCGGCCCAGCGGGCCCCACGCGCCTCAAGATGAAGTTCGACGTCTCTCGCAAGGCGAACGCCGACCACCCCGTGCAGGTCGACGTGGTCGTGGCCTACGACCCCGAGATGGTCGAGGAGCTCGACCGGCTCACGGCCTCGGAGTGGTTCGCCCAGCGCGACAGCCGTATCCGTAATAATGCCGGAGGCCAGCAGTTCTCGACCTGGCGGTGGGAGCTCACCCCCGGCCTCGAGATCGACGACGTCGACCTGCCCCTCAAGGGCCTCCAGCCACAGGGCGTGCTCTTCGCCGACTACCTCTCGCGGGGCAAGCACTCCGCGCGCTTCGATCCCCGCCTCGCCCAGACCGTGCAGTTCCGGCACGATGCCTTCCGGCTGGTGGCCGGCCGCGCCGTGGAGCCCGAGTCCATGGGCTGGCGGCCGCCCGTTGGGTGGAGCCTGGTGGGCCTCGGCCTCGTCGGGGCCGGGCTCGGGACCTTCTTTGCGATCTCTGCGTCACAGGACGCGCAGGCGGCCGGGCGACTGTTTCCGAAGGATCGGGATCGGTGGCTTGAGCTCAAGAACAGCGTCGAGAACCAGTCGGTGGGCATGTGGATCAGCTACGGAGTGGGGGCAGCCTTCCTGCTCGCCGGCTCGCTGATTCTGCTTTGGCCAGACAACGACGAGTCTCCTTTCAGGGACGTCCCCAATGAAGACGGGGCCAGCGCAGGCGTGAGCCCATGGTAGACAACGACCGCCGGTATTCCCTTCTCACGAGCGCCCTCCTCTTGGTGGGCGTTTTGGCGTTTCCGCTCGCGTGCCAAGAGGTCGAGCCGCTGCGCGGTTGCGAAGGCAACGCGGCGAACTGCGGCTCGGTGGACTTGTTCCGCTGCGTCGAGGATCGCTGCATCCGCAAAGACCCGTGCGGCGCCGGGATCTGGCGCTTCAACGGCAGCGGCGCCGCCCCATACATCGAAGAGACCACCCCCCTCGACCTGCGGCTGCGGGACGACGACATCATCGTCCGGCAGGTCTTCTCGCAGGACCAGGTGATGGAGGGCATCCGGGTCGCCACCTTTGACGGGCAGGTCATGCTCCTGCCCGCCGACGGCGACCGGTACGCGATGCGCTTCCAGGTCGACTTCTTTGACGCGGCCGAGGCGAAGAACCTCGAAGAGCGCGTGCTGGCCCGCAACGGGGAGCTGCTGGGCCTGTACGTCGAGAGCCGCGTCTCGCTGGATGAGAACGCGCTCCAGTGCTCGGCGTACATGTCCGTCTGGGCGGACGCTGACACCTACGTCAAGATCTGCATGGGCGGCGAGGCTGGCCTGTACATCGTGCAGGGCAACGACCAGCAGGTGCCCGTGCCCATCGTGGGGCTGCCGGACTTCGTGCCGACCGACGAGCACACCTACCGCATCAGCCTCGTGCCGGTGGTCAACAGCGAGACCGGCGAGGCCGAGTATCGCGTCGACCTGTTGATCGATGGCGTCGTGATCCGCTCGACCTCAGCCGCTGAGTTCACGGTCCCGACCGTGCGCCCCGACCGGTTCGTGCTCTACGAGTTCGGCACCGAGGCCAGCGGCGGCTCGCGCTGGGACTATGTGCGCTGGGGCTGCAACCCGAGCGGCGGCCCCTGCTTTGTGGATCTGCTGGGCGACGACGACTCCGAGGCGTGCACCGACGGCCGCAACTCGAGCACCACGTCGAAGACCGTCAAGTGCCCCGGCGGCCGCGGCGTGGCGCAGGAGATCTGCGACGGCCGCGACAACAACTGCGATGGCCGCGTGGACGAGATCTTCTTCCGCAACTTCGGGCCGACGGCGCGCCTGGCTGACAACCCGGCCTCGCCCAACCGGCCGGAGACCCGGCTGGAGCTGGACGAGCAGTGCACCATCGGCGCGTGCACGCGCGCCGTCATCCGCTGTAACCCCAACGACCGGCTGTCGATGTTCTGTGACCCCCAGGCGCACTTCGACGCGCTGGGGCTGGATGCGCCCCCCGCCGAGATCTGCAACGAGATCGATGACGACTGCGACGGCGCGACCGATGAGAACTTCGGGCCCGTCGTGGTCGGCCGGCCCTCCACGGGTGACAGGCGGTATGTCGATCCGACCGACCTGCCCAACGGGCGGGTCGAGCCCGACGCCAACGAAATCGCGAACCTCGGCATCCCCCTGGGGGCCGGGTGTGGCAAGGGCGTCTGCCAGGGCGTCGTGCAGTGCAACGTGGACACGGGCCAGCCGGTGTGCTCGGAGCCCCCGCGGCCCAGCGCCCGGGAGGAGTGCGGCAACCTGCTCGACGACGACTGCGACGGCCGGGTCGATGAAGGCAAGGACACGAACGGCGACTTCGTCATCGACGTGGAGGGCGACAAGGACGGCGATGGCTACCAGGCCTGTGACTGCTCGGCGGTGGGCCGCGCGACGGCCTGTGATCCGACGGTCGAGATCGACTGCGACGACAGCGATCCCGACGTCAACCCGCTGGCCGAGGAGCTCTGCAACGACCGCGACGACAACTGCAACGGCGCCAAGGACGAGGGCTTTGACCTCGACGGCGATGGCTTCTGGAGCTGCCCGCGCGTCTGTCCGCCCGAGCCGTGCACCGACAACGTCGACTGCTGCCTGCAGGGGCCGAACGGCGACCGCGACATCACGCAGAACCAGGACTGCCGTGACGAGCGCAACAACGAGCTGTCCGCGTCGATCTTCCCGGGGGCCGATGAGGTCTGCAACAACGAGGATGATGACTGCGACTCGAAGATCGATGAGGGCAACGGCGACGATGATCCCGGGTTCGTCAACAACCCGAGCGGCGACAACCCCATCGCCCGCGGCTACTTCACGGCCGCCAACTGTGGCCGCTGCGGCAACAACTGCGCGACCGCCGCCGATCGGCAGGGCAAGCAGTACCGCGTGCAGTGCGACCGGGTGGACGGCCTCTATGAGTGCTCCACGCAGTGCGCGGACGGCGCCTTCGACGCCAACGGCAACGACGCCGACGGCTGCGAGTGCAGCCCGGTGGACTACCCGAACTGCAACGACGGGGACCAGACCCTAGGCATCGCCTCGGCGACGAACTGCGTCGAGGCCTGCGACGGCACCGACAATGACTGCGACGGGCGCATCGATGAGGGCGCCCCGATCAACCAGGCCGTCATCGACATCCTGCGCGAGGGGGGCCAGCCGGCCGATCTCAACCAGGTGCAGATGGTGACGCGGCCCTGCTTCACCGGCGGCGGCAACCTGCTGCTCGACCGCGAGGGCGTGCGCTGCCGCACCGGCCGCATGTCGTGCGTCGGTGGCCAGCAGCTGGGCGGGCGCGCGGACCAGTGCCTGGGTCAGGCGCTGCCCATCGGCGAGATCTGCAACGGCATCGACGACGACTGCGACGGCGTGACCGATGAGGACACGCCCCGCGATGGGCAGGCGTGCGCCGTGCCCGGCGCCCGCGGCATCTGCGCCGATGGTGAGTTCGCCTGCGTCGACGGCAACGAGCTGTGCCAGCCGCGCTTCCCGAACAACCTGCCCGAGATCTGCAACCTCACCGACGACGACTGCGACGGCCGCGTGGATGAGGGCTTCGATCTGGACGGCGACCAGTTCAAGACCTGTGGTGGCATCGAGGCCTGCCAGGTGGGCGTGCTGCCCGCGACCTCGTCGGGCGATCCCAACTGCAACGATGACGACGCCGATCCGCTGAACAACTGCATCTGCGCCGATGACTGCAACGATGATCCCGACACGGGCGCGCTGATCAACCGCACCCGCAACGAGACCTGCAACAACGCCGACGACAACTGCAACGGCGTGGTCGATGAGGACTTCGTGCGGCTCGACGCGACGGGGCGGCCCGTGCTGCGCAACGGCGCCCGGGTCTACAGCCAGAGCGTGCAGCACTGCAGCCAGTGCGGGCTGTCGTGCGATGGCCTGCCCAACGTGCTGCCGGGCAGCACGGCGTGCGTCGATGACGGTGGGCTGGGGGCCTGCACCTACGACTGTCTCGCGAACTACGAGGACCGCGACAACGACTGGACGAACGGCTGCGAGACGGCCAAGTGCACGGTCGAGACCGTCGGGGCCGCGAAGTTCGCTCAGCTGGGTCAGGGCTGCCAGAAGCCCATCTACGATGATCCGGTGCCCGATGACGGCGTCGCGGTCTGTGCCTGCCAAGGCACCTTCCGCTGCGTGGAGCTGGCTGGGGCGCAGTTCGATGTGGCCTGCGTCGTGGATCCGAACAACGCGAACGCTGAGCCGCCCACGGTGGACGTGGACTACTGCCTGCGCGCCGCGGGGAACGACAGCCAGATCCGCAACGCCCGCCAGGAGTCCTGCGACCTGTTCGACAACGACTGCGATGGCCGCATCGATGAGGACTACAAGGACGATCGCGACAACTACAGCACCCTCGATCACTGCGGTGCCTGCGACAACGAGTGCGCCGGGGACAACGCCTCGGCGCGGTGCGTGCGCGGGGTCTGCACCCTGGACCAGGCCGACTGCAGCCTGAACTTCTATGACGCCAACGGCCGCCTGGACGACGGCTGCGAGTACTTCTGCGTGAAGACCTCGCAGGACGACCGGGTGTGCAACGGCGTCGATGACGACTGCGACGGTTGCCTCCGCGATGATCCCGACTGCGTCGCAGACGACCACATCGACGAGGACGTGCCCTTCGCCGTCGACCCGCAGAACTGCGGCGCGTGCGGCAACGTGTGCAACTTCTCCACGCCGCACTTCGAAATTGACATCTTCGAAAAGACTGCCACAGCTCAGTCCGCGCACTTCGAGCGCGACCTCGCCAAGCTCGTGATGGG
>JAUHVS010000295.1 GCA_030424955.1 bacterium
CGCGCTCGATGACCTCGGGGCGGGGGTCCAGGGTGTAGGTGACGGCGACGCCGAGCATCCACGGCGGGGTGGCCGGCACCCCCGTGTAGGGCTGATCCGAGAGACCAAACCGGCCAGTGACGTCGATGGCGAGGTGGTCGAGCACGAAGCTGCGCACGCCCGCGGTGAGGCTGTGGGGCACCGAGGCGAAGGCGAACTCGTTCGAGTCGCGGCCGCGGCGCTCGAGCTCCACCAGGAAGGGGGTGCCGATGCGGTACTCCACGTAGGGCACGGCCCAGCGGCTCGCGGGCACCTCGAAGCCGAAGCCCAGCATCAGCCGGTCGTAGCGGCCGACCTGCAGGCCCCACTCCTGGATCAGGCTGGGCTCGTCCGGGCGGTCCGCGTAGACGGCCTCGCCGTTCTCGATGAAGTAGCTGACGTCCAGGTGGAAGCGGAACGGGATCTGCCGGCGGCGCAGCAGATCGGTGGTGAACAGGGCCTTGAACTCGGCGCTCGTGGCGTCGCCGAGGGGGCCGCCGCGGCCCGGCTCGCCCACCAGGTGCACCATGGCCGCGGCGCCGACGGCGAGGCTGTCGCTGATGAAGTAGCCGCCCTTGGCGCCCAGGGTCAGGTCGCCCTGGGTCTGGATCAGGGTCGGCAGATCGCCCGTGTTCGTGCTGCTGGTGCTGCGCAGGTTGGCGAAGACCTCGAGGAACTCGATGGGGGTCCAGGCCAGGGCGAAGGTGGAGCCCGTGAACTGGGTGCTGCTGCCGTCGGCGGGGAAGTCGCTGGCGTCGAACCAGTCGAGGCCCAGCCGCAGCCGCAGCGTGCCCTGCGGGCCCGGATCGGCGCTCCACACGCGGTCGAGCCCGTTCGGCCCGGCGGCGCTCGCGCTGCGCATGCGCGGCGGCACGCGGCCGGTGTCGGCCACGGCGCGCTCACTGATCACCTCTCGGGCGGCCGCCGGTGGGGCGGCGGCAGGGGCAGCCTCAGCGGGCGCGGGCGCTGCCGGGGCGTCCAGCGGAGACGGCGAGGGCGCCAGCGCGTCGGCCGTGGGCGGCGGGGCCGCGGAGGTCGAGGCCACCGGGGGGGCGTCGTCCAGCAGCTCCGAGGTGGGCGCCTGGGCGAAGCTGGTGCCCGCCAGGGCCATCAAGAGCAGGGGCAGCGCGCGCGTGCGGTTCATGGCGTGGTTCATCCGATAAGTCCCGACAGCGCACCCTATCACCCCGCGCAGATCGGCGGCGAGTTCGGCCCCATCCGCAAAGGGGGTACGCTCGGTGGGCCGGCCCAGTGTATGCCGGGGCAGGGGTGACCAGTCGGAGGGGACATGAGCGACGCACAGCCGACGCCGGGGGGGCGAGGCGTGGGGGCCAGCGCCCGGTGGGGGTTCTGGGCGGGGCCGCTGCTCGCGCTGTTGATCTGGGCGCTGCCGACCCCCGCGGATCTGTCGCCGGTGGCCCACCGGCTGGCGGCCGTCACCGTGTGGATGGCGACCTGGTGGATGAGCGAGGCGGTGCCCGTGGCGGCCACGGCCATGCTGCCGCTGGCGCTGTTTCCCTTGCTGGGCATCGCGTCGGCGAAGGCGGTGGCCCCCAACTACGGGCACGATCTGGTGTGGCTGTTCTTCGGCGGCTTCCAGCTGGCCTTCGCCATCGAGGGCAGCGGGCTGCACCGGCGCATGGCCCTGGGCATGGTGCGCGCGGTGGGCACCCGGCCCGACCGGCTGGTGCTGGGCTTCATGCTCGCCGTGGGCCTGCTGAGCATGTGGCTGCTCAACACCAGCACCACGCTGATGATGCTGCCGGTGGGCATGGCGGTGGCCGCGGCCATCGAGGGCGGCGGCGAGCCGGGGCCCTTTGGCAAGGCCCTGATGCTCGGCATCGCCTACGGGGCCAGCGTGGGCGGCATGGGCACGCTGATCGGCACGGCGCCCAACGGCATCTTCGTGGGGGTCGCGCAGAAGCAGGGGGTGGCCGTGAGCTTCGGCCAGTGGATGGGCTTCGCGGCCCCGCTGGCGCTGCTGCTCATCGCGCTGATCTGGCTGTACCTCACGCGGGTGGCCTTCCGGCTGCCGCGGGGCGAGCTGCCGGCGGATCACCCGGCGCGCGCCGCCCTCGCCCAGCCACCGGGGCCGTGGGCGCCCGCCGAGAAGCGGGTGGCGGCGGTGTTCGGGCTGGCGGTGCTGGGCTGGCTCACCCGCCCGCTCATCGCCAGCAGCCTGGCGCTGCCGAAGGGCACGCTGACCGACACCACCATCGCCATGGCGGCGGCGGTCGCGCTGTTCCTCGTGCCCACCCCGGGCCCGGACGGCGAGCGCGGCCACCTGCTGACCTGGCAGACCAGCCTGCGCACGCCGTGGCACATCCTGCTGCTCTTCGGGGGCGGCTTCGCGCTGGCGGCGGGCTTCGAGAGCACCCACCTCTCGCGCTGGATGGGCGGCCAGCTCGCGCTGCTCATCGACGGCTGGCCGATCCCGCTGGTGGTGCTGGCGGCGGTGCTGTTCGTGACCTTCCTCACCGAGGTGACCAGCAACACCGCGACCGCCACCGTGCTGCTGCCCGTGATCGGCGGGCTGGCCACCGCGATGGGCGAGCCGGTGCTGCTGTTGATGGTGCCGGCGACCCTCGCGGCGAGCTGCGCGTTCATGCTGCCGGTGGCCACGCCGCCCAACGCCATCGTCTACGCGTCGGGGCTGGTGCGCCTGCCCGAGATGGCCCGCGCGGGGCTGTGGATCAACGTGGGCTCGGCGGTGGTGATCACCGCCTGGATGCTGACCTGGGGGCAGTGGACCCTGCCCTGAGGCGGGCCGGTGCGGCGCAGGGGCCTACTCGCAGACGCTCGCGGGGGTGCAGTGGCGCAGGCGCTCGTCGTGCTCGAAGGCCATGCACACGAAGCCCGCCGCGCAGTCGGTGTCGTCGGCGCAGCGGCCGCCCGAGCAGACCTCGGGGTTGACGTGATAGACCCCGTCCGGGCAGTTCATCGGCAGGTTCAAGCACTTGATCCCGCAGGGATCTTTGCCGCGCACCACCACGCAGGGATCGCCTGGATCCTTGCAGGCGGCCAGGCTCAAGGCGAGCAGCGGCAGGGCGATCATCAGGCGCATGGGGCGGGCCTCTTGGGGGGCTGGGGACGGGTCGTCAGGGCTGAGGCGTCGGGCCTCAGGGCGCGGGGGCGTCTTCGGGCCAGACCGAGGTGGGCCAGCCCTGGTCGCGCCAGTGCCACAGGCCCTCGTCGAGCACGCCGATGCGCTCGAAGCCGGCCGCCTCGAGCACGTCGAAGGCGCGGCCGCTGACGGCGTGCGGGCAGCCGCAGTAGGCGATGATCCACACGTCGCGGGGCAGGCGATCGATGTAGTCGGGCAGGTCGAAGTGCGGCAGCGAGATGGCCCCGGTGATGTGCAACTGCAGGAACTCCGCGCGGGTGCGGGCGTCGAGCAGGATCACCCGCTGGCCGTCGTCCAGGGCCTGCTTGATCTCGGCGGCGGGCACGAAGCGGCCCTCGCGGCGGGTGAACGCGGGATCGGCGCCGCCGGGGTTGAGCACGGCGTTCTCGGGGTCGGGCACGTACTCCATGTTCATGGGCCCGTCGACGGGCACCTGCCAGCTGCGGATCAGGGCCACCAGATCGTTGACCTGCTGGGCCGTGAGCGGGCCGCCCGAGGCGTCGAGCCAGGGCTCCATGGGCGTGTCGGCGCGGCCGTGGCGGATGGCGTGGGCGATGAAGCCGTCGCTGGCGGTCTCGAGGAACCACGGGTTCGCGACGGTCATGTACTCGCCGCCCTCGCCCTGGGCGCCGTGGCAGTCCGCGCAGCGCTCGGCGTACACGGCCTCGGCGCGGGCGGGATCGCCCTCGATCACCTCGCCGTGCACGTCCAGGGGCTCGCCCACCTGCCAGCCCCGCACGTGATCGACGATGAGATCCACCTGGGCGTCGCTCAGGGGCCCCTCGTTGATGGCGCCCAGGATGGGCATGGGCGTGCCCGGGCGGCCGTGCACGATGGCCTTGCGCAGGAAGTCGTCGGTGGCGGTCGCCAGGAACGCCGGGTTGGCCAGCGCGTTGGCGTTGTCGCTGACGTAGCCCTCGCCGTAGACGCCATGACAGAAGGCGCAGAACTCGATGTAGAGCCGCTCGCCCTCGCCCGGCGGGGGTTCGGCGTCGGGGGCTGCCGCGTCGACGGCGCCCAGGTCGGGATCGGGCTCGGCGTCGGGGGCTCCGCCGCCGTCCAGGCGGGGGATGACCGCGGCGTCCACAGGGGTGGCGTCGCCCGCGGGCAGCACGGCGTCCGGCTGGCGGGCCGCGTCGGGGCCGGCGTCCAGCCCGCTGAAGGCGGGGGTGACAGGATCAGCCTCACAGGCGGCGAGCACACAGATGCCCCCGAGGCAGAGAATACGGTACATTAGGCGTGCGTTCATGGGCCCAGGGTGCGGCGCAGGCCGCGCGGATTCAAGCGCGCCAGCGGGGCGCCATGCGGACAAAGGGGAGAGACGATGACGCGACGTGTGATGGGGTGGGCGGTGCTGGCCCTGGCGATGAGCGGCTGTGTGAGCGGCGGCGACGGCGAGGGCGGTGGCAGCGATGGGGGCGCGAGCGCCGGGGGCGGCGATCCCTTCGGCAACCTCGGTGGCCTGGGCGGGAACAACAACAACAACGGCGGCGGTGGCGGCAGCGGCACGCCCATCACCACCTCGGTGTCGCGCAGCACCCCCATCACGGAGGTCACCGAGGCCAACGGCACCGCCTTCTGCCAGGACGTGCTGCGCGCCGTGCAGTCGCGCATCGACGAGCGCCAGCTGTGCACCTTCCTCGCCATTCAGCAGGCGGCGGACACGGGCCCCGACGAGATCCCGACGGACGCGGCGGCCTGCCAGATGCAGGTGCAGGAGTGCGAGGGCTTCATCGGCCAGTTCCTGACGCCGGCGATCTGCACGCAGGGCGAGAGCGAGCCCATGCCGGAGCTGCCCGAGCACTGCGCACAGCTCACAGTGGGGGACCTGGCGGACTGCGTGGGCGACGGCCTGGACGCGACCGCGGCCCTCGGCCGCGGCTGGACCTGCAACGACGTCGCGCGAGCCGACGAGCTCGCGCTGGACGATGCCGACGCGCCGGCCCCGTCGGCGGCCTGTGCGCGCATCGACGAGATCTGCCCGGAGCTGAACGACGACGAGGCGTCCGGTGGCCCCGGGGATGACTTCCCGCCCGACGACAACATGGGTACGCCCTGATCATGCGCCCGGCGCCGGGGCCGCCCCGAGCCGCCGCCTGATCCCCCCTGGCCCGACCGGGCCCGCCCCTTGACTTGGGCCCTGGCCCCCACCACTCTGCCCGTTGCTGCCTGGACGGAGCTGGTGATGGCCGACGACTTCGACGACGACGCGCCCGCGACCCCCCCCGATCTGCTGCCGGCCCTGCAAGCAAAGGCCGATCTCGCGGCCCGCAAGGTGGATCTGCTGGAGCGCCGCATCGCGGCCTGGGAGAGCGAGCTCGCCGAGCTGCGCGCCCTGGTGCGGGCGGTCCCCACGGCCGAGTCGGTGTCGGGCCCCCAAGACCGGCTCGACGACCTCGAGGCCCGGGTGGCGCGCATGGAGAAGCGCAGCCTGCGGGCCCTGGCGAGCCAGGCGGCCCAGCGCGTGAGCACCGAGGGCTCCTCGGTGCACTTCGCGGGCCCCGATCGGGACGTGCCCGCCGACGCGCGGGCCCTGGTGTTCTCGAGCTGGACCCCCATCGAGGCGGCCGCCGGCGAGACGGTGACCCTGTCGGTGACCGTCGACGGCTTCGAGGTGGGCGACGAGGTGCTCTTCAGCGTCACCGACCTGGCCGGCGAGCCGCTCGACCGCCTGACGGCCAAGGTGGGGCGCCACGACACCGACAAGGTGAGCGTCGGCTGGGCCCCGCCGCCGCCGGCCAAGGGCGGCCACCGCGAGTTCCGCTTCACGGCGAGCTGCCGCGGCCGTGAGGATCGCTCGCCCGTCCTGACCGTCCGAGCCTGAGGAGGCGGCCGCCATGCGCACGCCCGGACAGCGACCGCCGACGCGCCCGAACAGCCGCGGCGTGGTGCGTGGCGCGGTGATCGGCCTGGTGACCAACAACCAGGACCCCGACAACGGCGGCCGCATCAAGGTCAAGTACCCGTGGCTCGACGACCAGGTCGAGAGCCACTGGGCGCGGGTGGTCTGCCTGTACGCGGGGCCCGACCGCGGCGGCTACATCCTGCCCGAGGTCGGCGACGAGGTGCTGGTGATGTTCGAGCGGGGCGACCCCTCGGCGCCCTACGTCGTCGGCAGCCTGTGGAACGGCGTGGACACCGTGCCGGGCCCCGGCAACCCCGACGGCGAGAACAACACCAAGCAGTGGCAGTCCCGCTCGGGCCACAAGTACATCTTCGTCGACACCCCCGGGGCCGAGCGCATCACCCTGGTGGACAAGAGCGGCAAGCTGAAGATCGAGATCGACGTGCCGGCCGACACCGTCACGGTGCTGGCCGAGACGGGTGACCTGTACTTCAAGGCGCCCGAGGGCCCCATCAACATGGAGTGCAAGACCATGACGGTCACGGCCTCCAAGAACAGCACCGTCGAGGTGGGCAACGCGCTGACCGAGGTGAGCAAGACCCGCAGCGAGACGGTGGCGGGCACCTGCTCGGCGAGCGCCAGTCAGCTGCTGCAGATCGGCACCAAGAACATCAGCGTCACCTTCGGGAGCGCCGACATCTCGGCCGACACCGCGACCCTGGTGGTTGAGGGCGGCAGCAACCAGACCATGGGCAACACCAAGCTCAAGGCCCAGACCATCCACCGCAACTCCGAGGCCGAGACGGTCAACGCGGGCAACATGGAGATCCACGCCAAGCAGATCGAGCTGCTGGCGAACACGCAGACCATCAGCGCGGGCACGGCGAGCTTCTCGGCCAAGGGCGACGCCAAGATCGAGTCGACGCAGGCGCTCACGGTGATGGGCGGGCTGGTGTCGGTGGACGGGGGCGCGGGGGTCATCGCCCAGGCGCAGACGGTGACGCTGTGCTGAGGGCCGACGATCCGTTTGGCCACGAGGACGAGGTCTTCGACGGCGTGTTCGTCGGGGTGGTGACCAACAACCACGACCCCGAGAACCAGGGCCGCGTGAAGGTCACCTTCCCGTGGGATGACAACGAGACCGAGAGCCAC
>JAUHVS010000296.1 GCA_030424955.1 bacterium
CGACGGCGGCGGCGGGTAGCCGCGGATGGCTGGCAGGCCCAACGGGCAATACACGCAGGCGAAGCGGCTGCTGGCGCTGTACGACCGGCTCCACCGCGGGGAGCGCCTGCGCCCAGATGACGTCTGCGGTGACCTGGGGGTGGATCGGCGGACCGTGTTTCGCGATCTGCAGGTGCTCCGCGACGTGCTCGGCGACCGGCTGACCAGCCGAGAGGGCGCCGACGGCCGGGTCTACCACGCGCTGGTCCGCATGGGCCGTGACTTTCCGGTCACCGAGCGCCAGGTCCTGGCCGTGGCGGTCGGCGCCCGCATGACCGGGTTCTTGTCCGGGCAGAGCTTTGAGCCCGAGGTGAAGCCGATCCTCGATGAGCTTCGGCAGGCGCTGCCCGCCGGGGAACGCGGCCGTGTTGAGCGGCTCGAACGGCGAATCCACGTGACGCAGGCCGGGCAGAAGGACTACCGAACCCAGCCGCATCTGCAGGGCCACCTGCACACGATGCTCCAGGCGCTCCTGATCGGTCTGCCGGTCGAGTTGACCTACCTGAGCCACCGCCGCCGCGCGACAGACCAGCCGCCCCGGATCCTCCGCGTCCACCCGCAGTGCGTGGTCCTCCATCGGGGCGGGCTCTACTTCGTGGTCGACGTCGTCGGTGGCGACTGGCGAGGCGCCCCCCGGGTGCTGCTGGCCCTCGACCGCATCGACGCCCCCACCCTCGATCGAGCGGAGCCGTTCGAGCCGGATCGGCGTTTCGATCCCGAGGCCTGGTTGAGCGGCGCGTTCGGCATCTTCGGCCCGAGCCCGGATGCGCCCGCAGAGCAGGTCGTGATCCGGATCAGCCCCTTCATGGCACCCTTCGTCCAGGAGCGCCTCTGGCACCACAGCCAGACGATGCAGCCCCAACCGGACGGTGGCCTGCTGTTGACGATGTGGGTCCGGCCCTCGGCCGAGATCGAGGAGTGGGTGCTGGGGATGGCGGAGCACGCGCAGGTCGTGGGCCCAGCCAGCTTGAAGGCCCGGGTGCGAGGCCGTCTCCAAGCCGCCCTCGACGGGGTGTGACATAGCTTGTCACCCCCCTGTGATTGTATGCGTCCAGGCAACAGGGAGCACCACATGAGCGCCGCCACCGACCGCTTTGACCGTCTGATCATGCAGCAGTGCATCGCGCAGCGACCTGCCCAGTTCCACACCAAGGACGTCTCGGAGGACCCGACCGTTCGGGCGGCACACCCGTCCGAGGTCGGTCACCGCAACTACCACGCGCACGTCGGGAAGTGGCTCAAGGCCAACATGGGGCTGCTGGGGCTCGATGAGCTGGCGACCCGCGATGCGAGCCGTCGTCGTGCGCGGGGCTCCCTGTGGGGCAAGGTCCGCGAGGTGGCGGTGCCGGCGGCCACCGCCCCGGTGCCGCGCCGCGCCGCGCCGCCCCCGGCGGCCGATGCGCCCGATGACTTGGGACCGCAGTACGCCGGCGACGACCTCTTCACGGCGCGCATGCGACGCCACCAGAGCTGGTTCCGGGCCCACGTCCTGGGGGTGCCCTGCGGCACCGGGCCGCAGGCGAGCAGCACCAGCCGCTACGGGAACATGCTGCGGGCCGCGGACGGCCGACGGGGGCTCAACTTCGTGAGCGACGCGGCGTTTGAGGCGGCCGAGGCGCGGATCGCTGCCGGTCACGGGGCGGTGGACCCCTTCCGCCTACGCAACAACCTGCTGTCCAGCATGCCCTTGTGCTTCAACCTGTTCGGGCCCCTCGTGGCGGATCTCGAGTTGGCGACCCGGGTGCTGTCGGCGCGACTGCCCGGCGAGGTGGCCGAGGTCACTCGGGTGCTGTTGGAGCATGCGCCCAGCCCGGCGTCGGAGTTCCTGGCCGATCGCACCGCGTTCGACGCGTTCATCGAGTACCGCCAGCCCGACGGCGCGCTCGCGGCCGTCGGCATCGAGACCAAGCTCACCGAGCGCTTCTCGGCCAAGCACTACGACACGCCGACCTACCGCCGGTGGATGGACTCGCCGGCGGCGCCGTGGCGCTCGGAGGCCCACGGGCGGGTGGCCGACGTCCAGCACAACCAGTTGTGGCGCGACCACCTGCTGGCCATCGCTGTACGGGACCACGGCCAGTCCCCCTACGCGGCGTGTCGCCTCGCGCTCGTCCACCACCCGGAAGACAGGGCCTGTGCCGCCGTGGTCGACGGCTACGCCGCGCTCTTGAAGCCGGGGGATCAGACCTTCGTGCGCTGGCCCTTGGACCGGCTGCTCGCCGCTTGGGACAGCGTCGTCGAGGCGGATGAACCACGCCGCTGGCTCTCGACGCTCCGCACGCGCTACCTGGACCTCGCCCGCAGCGGCTCCGGTGCCTGAGGTACCCGGTCCCTCCAGGGAAGGCGCTGAGGGCTGAGCGTCGAACGGCTCAGGCCCGCAGCCACAGGCTCCACAGGGCGTGGGTGTCGCGGCTCATGATGCGCGTGGTGGCGGGCGCGAAGCTGGGGTGGTGCAGCCACGCCAGGTCCAGGTCGCCCAGGTGCGCGGTCAGCTCAGGTTTGGTCCAGGCCTGCGGCGGCAGGGTGTGGCCGTGGGCGGCCAGCAGGGCCCGCAGGGCAGCGAGCTGGTCGGCGGGGCCCGCCAGCACGGGGACCGCCTCGATCCCAAGCCAGGCGGCGGCCGGGGCGACGTCCGCCTCGGCATAGCCCGCGGCCTCGGCGGTCACGAGGGCGCCCCGCGGATCGCCGTCGACCAGGCCCCAGGCGCCGCCGCCGGGGGCGAGGGCGCCGTGGGCGGCGCTGAGCTGGGCGGGGGTCAGCTCGCCGGCGTCATCGAGCACGATCACGTCGAAGCGGCGCGCCGGCCACCGGCTGGGCGGATCGGTGCACAGCCGCAGATCGGGCCGCTGGGCGGCCAGGGGGGCGGCGAGGTCGGGCGGGACCGCGACGTCGCCACCCGCCGGCAGGGCGCGGCGCGCGGTGAGGGCGTCCACCAAGGCGGCGGCGAAGGGCCGGCCGCCCAGGGCCGCGCTGGGCGCCGCCAGCAGGGTCCGCAGGGGCGGCCCGGCCGGCGCGGGGGGCTGGGCGCCGGGCCCGGCGGGGGCGCGGGGCAGGCTGTGCACCAGGCCGAAGGCGTGGGGCGGCAGCGGGCCAGCGTGCACCGGGGCGTCGAGCAGCTTCACCCACTGGGCGTCGGCGCTGGTCCAGCGCTGGAGGATCTCGAAGGCCTGGTCGTCGCCGGTGGGGCCGGCCACGGCGCGGGCCCCGATCAACAGCTCATCGACGGTGACCTCGCCGCGGCAGTTGAGCCACAGCCAGCTCTCCAGGGGGTCCAGGCGGCGGGTGGTCCAGCCGTCGCGCCCTCCGGCCACGTGCGTCGCGATCACCGGCGGCGCCCCCGGGGCGTGCAGGAAGCTGGTCCACCGGCCGAGCAGCGGGAACCGGGGCCCAGCGAGGGCGCGGGCGGTGGCGTCGGCGGGGATCAGCAGGCCGCGCTCGATGAGGGGCCCGGCGCCCGGCGGCAGCGCGTCGGCGGCGATCGGCGCCTCGCCCAGGGCCCGCCAGGTGTCGGCGGTGACCCCCCGCGCGGTGAGCGTGCGGCCCGTCAGGCCGTTGTAGAGGATGAGGCCACCGGCGGTGGCAAAGGCAGCGGCCCAGGGGGCGCGGCGGTAGGCGGCGGCGTCCATGGCCCGTCGATACCACGGCGGGGCCTGAGTCGTCGCGGGGCCCGTGCTACGGTCGGGCGAGCGCGTGGGAGACAGAGCATGCCAGGACGCTACACCACGTTGATCATGGACCCCACCACGCACACGGCCGTGGAGCGGCTGCGCCGCCTGCGGATCATCGCGGCGCTGCGCGAGCGGCTGGCCGAGGACGTGCGCGCTGTGACCTTCCCGGTGTGGCTGGCCGAGCAGCCCCCCGATTGCCTCGCCCGGGCGGCGGCGGGCCTGGTGGACCTCGACATGGCCCCGCTGGCCCAGCGCCTGCGCGCCCTCGCGCCGCGGGACGTGAAGGCCAGCCCGGTGGCGCAGCTGCTGGGCCTGCCGAACGAGGGGATCCTGGCCCGGGTCGAGGTGGGCCAGGCGCTGCAGCAGGTGGGCCCGGAGCTCGCGCGGCGCACGGCCGACATCGTGGCCCGCCACGGTGAGCTGCAGCCGGACGCGGCGCTCCCCGAGGTCGAGACGGCCCCGCCCGGCCACCGGCGGTGGCGGGTGCCGGCGGTGGTGTCGGGGGGGCTGCCCGGGGTGGCGGCCGCCACGGACGCCGCGGCCCAGCGGCTGGGCTTCACCCGCGCCGAGATGCGCACCCGCCTCGAGGATCGGGTGCGCGGCGAGGTGGGCGTGGGCCTGGGCTTCGACTGGGTCGAGCCCTTCCAGTGCCACCAGACGATGGAGCAGAGCGTCGACCCCGAGCCGCCGCTGGGGGCTGTGCCGGGGGACCTCATCATCCGGCCTGTGCCGCCGCCCAGCCAGGCCATCGCCGAGGCTTTCAACACGCTGCTTGGCGAGACCTCGCCGCTCAAGGCGGTGGTGCGCGCCGGTCAGCTGATCCTGGTGGACGACCGGACCGAGGTCTTCGAGGCCCGGCTGTGGGCGCTGGGCAACAGCAAGCGCCCCAAGACCCGCCCCGAGCGGGTGGCGTGGCGGGTGTGGTCGGTGCTGCATCTGCTGCGGGGGGTGGGGCTGGCGGCCTGCCTCGAGGGCCAGGGGCACGCCATCCGGCAGGCGGCGCAGGGCTTCGAGGTGGTGGGGCTGCCGACGGCCTCGCGCCTGCTGCACCGGCTGGCCGTGCGGCTCGCCCCCGAGGGCGTGGTCCCCGAAGAGGTGGACTGGGCGGCGCGGGTGGCCGATCTCTCGACCCTGGGGCGCGTGCGCTTCGGGCTGTTCGAGTGGGCGCTGCGCGACGCGCTGCAGGTGGGCCCGTCGGTGCTGTTCGATTACCTCGAGGCCAACCGCTGGCGCGCCGACGAGGTCTGAGGCCTGCACCGAATGGCCGGTGGCACCGATATGACGGTGCTTGTAGCCGTGGCTCACCCGAATATCGGTGCGCCCACGAGCCCAGGGCCTCCAGCGCCGCCCCTCAGGCCATGGCAGGCTTGGCACACCCCTTGCTGACACCCCGTGCGAGAGCCACCTCGTGCCGGCAACGGCGCTCGCCGCGCCCGGCCCGAACCCAAACCCACGGCCCCTGAGCGGGCCCTGCGCTGGAGACCCCATGATCGACCCCATCGCCATCGGCAGCCCCATCCCCGCCGCCACCCTGCACGTGCTCAACGCCCAACGGCAGCTCACGCCGGTGACCACCGCCGAGCTCTTCGCCCCCGGCCGCACCGTGGTGGTGTTCGGCCTGCCCGGCGCCTTCACGCCCACCTGCTCCACGGCCCACGTGCCGCGCTTCGAGGAGCTGGCCGACGCCTTCTACGGGCTGGGCGTGGACGAGATCGTCTGCGTGTCGGTCAACGACGCCTTCGTGATGGACGCCTGGGGCGAGGCCCAGGGCGTGTCGAAGGTGCGGCTGGTCGCGGACGGCAACGGCGAGCTCGTGCGCGGCCTGGGCCTGCTGGTCGACAAGCGCGACCTGGGCTTCGGCCAGCGCGCGTGGCGCTTCAGCATGCTGGTGCGCGACGGCCAGGTGGCCGAGCTGTTCCCCGAGCCGGTCAAGCCCGGCGACCCCTACGAGGTGAGCGACGCCGACACCATGCTCAAGGCCATGGGCGGCACGCCCACGCCCGACATCGTGCTGTTCACCAAGCCCGGCTGTGGGCACTGCCGCCGGGCGCGGGCGCTGCTCGACGAGGCCAAGCTGGGCTTCGCCGAGATCACCGCGCCGCCGCGGGTGCTGCGCGCCCTGTCGGCCACCGCGACCACGCCGCGGGTGTTCATCGGCGGTGAGCTGGTGGGCGGGGCCGACGATCTCGCCGCCTGGCTCGAGGCCCGCTGAGCCGCGCCCTGGCCCGCTGAGCTCCCTCAGCCCCGCGACCCGCCTGGCGGCCTACGGCGTGCGGGTCGCCGTCAGGGTCGAGGCGCTGTCCGCCAGCCCGAAGCTGCCCCCCAGGTTCACCACCAGCTGCACCTGCCAGGTGATCTGATCGGGGTCCGCCGCGTCGATGGCCGCCGCCGCGTAGTAGGCGCTCGAGCCGTCCACCACGTCCCCGCACAGCAGCGCCGGCCCCTGGCAGTCCACCACGGTCTGGGTGCCCACGCCCGTGGCCAGATCGAAGCTGCCCGTGGTGTAGATGTGGGCCTCGCCGAGCAGGTTGGTGATGCCCTGGTCCATCGCGAAGATCAGCTCGCCGTCGGCCACGATGGCGTCCCCCGCGTAGCGGTACTCCGAGTTCACGACGTCGGTGTCGCGGCCGGCCAGCGCGCCGCTGCCGCTCAGGGTGTGGGTGGCGTCGGGCAGGCCCGCGAAGGGCGGATCGGGCACGGGCACCTTGAGGCTCTGCCACGCCTTGAGGGCGAAGGGCTGGGCGTTGTCGCGGAAGAACACCGCGCGGGGCGTGGGGTCGATGAAGGCGTCCCATGGGGTCTGCAGCTGGTCGATCTGCGCGCTGTCGACGCGGTGCACGGGCACGTCGAGGGTCTCGGCGTCGTAGAAGCGCTGGTCGCAGATGCCGCCGGGGCGGCACACCGTGTCGCCCGCCTCGATCCAGTCCAGGGCGAGGGCGGCGTCGTCGGCGCCGTCGGCGCTGAGCGAGGCCTCGAAGATCACCCCTGGCGTCACCAGCCGGGTCTCGATGCGGTCGCCCGTGCGCCGGTGGGCCACGTCGGCGGGCAGGCCGATGATCTGCGCGGGATCCACGGCCCCGTGGCGGGTGTGGCGGTCGATGACCCAGGTCTGGGGCCGGCCGCCGTCGCCGGCGACCACCACCGACCACTCGGCCCGCGCGCCCTCGGGGGCGTCGGCCACGGTGGTGAAGGTGAGGGTCAGGGCGTGGGTGGCGGCGCCGCCCTCGAACAGCGGCGTGGGCCGCAGGGGGCGATCGGCGGCGAGGCCCAGCGCGGCGGCCAGGCCGGCGGGATCGGTGATCTCGAAGTGGTAGGTGGTGGTGGGCGTGGCGTTGTCGAGCCGCTCGGTGACCAGCGCGTCGCCCGTGCCCCGGAACAGCTGCTCCACGGCCTTGCGCATCAGCGCGATCTGGTGGCCGTTGGTCTT
>JAUHVS010000297.1 GCA_030424955.1 bacterium
TCTCGTCGGGCTCGGTGGGCAGCAGCACCTCGTCGGGGATCTCGTTGCCGCGGGCGTAGTACAGGTGCACGAAGGTGCTCAGCAGGCCGGCGTCGGGGGTGCCGGGCTCGTCGAAGCTGAACTCCCGCGCCCCCACCACGCGGCCGCGGCGCACCAGCAGCAGGGCGATCTGCAGGCTGCCGCCCTCGCGGTACAGGCCGATGACGTCGCGGTCGATCTCGCGCCCGCTGACCATCTGCTGGGGCTCCAGGCTGCCCTGGATGGCGCGGATCTGGTCGCGGTACAGGGCGGCGCGCTCGTAGTCCATGTCGCCTGCGGCCGCGCGCATCTTGCCCTCGAGCTGGGGCACCAGCTCGTCGTGGCGGCCCTGCAGGAACAGCGCGACCTCTTGCACCTGCTGCTGGTAGGCCAGCCGGTCCACGGGCAGCACGCACGGCGCCGGGCAGCGCTTGATCTGGTACTGCAGGCAGGGCCGCGCGCGGTTCTTGAAGCTCAGGTCGTCGCAGGTGCGCAGCTGGAAGTGGCGCTCGACGAGCTTCAGGGTCTGCCGCAGCTTGCCCGCCGAGTGGTACGGCCCGAAGTACTTGGCGCCGTCCTTGCGCGGCCGCCGGGTCACCTGCAGCCGCGGCCAGGGCACGCTGTCGTCCAGGCGCACGTTCAGGAAGCTCTTGTCGTCCTTCAGGTTCACGTTGAACCGCGGCTGGTGGCGCTTGATCAGCTCGTTCTCGAGGATCAGCGCCTCCTTCGCCGTCGCGGTGACGATGACGTCCAGATCCTCGAGCCAGGTGTCGAGCAGGCCGACGAAGAAGCGGGTGTCGCTGGTGGCGCCGAAGTACTGGCGCACCCGGGCGCGCAGGTTGGCGGCCTTGCCGACGTAGATGATCTCGCCGCCCTTGCCCTTCATCAGGTACACGCCCGGCTCGGGCGGCAGGCGGTCGATGTCGTGGGTGGGGTCGAAGGGCACGTCGCCTCGCTCGGGGCCGCTGGGGCCGGCGGCCGGGCCTGGGATCAGTCGCTGGGGCCGGCGCTGTCGTCGTCAGTATGGGCGCCGTCCGGTGCGGAAGGATCGGGCCAGATCACGGTCATGGTCTTGGACGCCGTGCGGCCGCTGCGGTCGCGGGCGGTGACGTCGATGACGTGGGGCCCGGGCGCGGGGCGCCGGCCGGGCAGCCACAGGGCGCGATCGAAGGCCCGCTGCAGCTCGACGGGCATCGTGCGGCCGTCGACGGTGAGCGTGACCTGGGCCAGCCCGGCGCCCTTCTCGGTGATGGGCACCACCAGGCGCGGCCCGGCGGGGTGGTCGTCCAAATAGGCCTCGCCGATGACCGGATCCTGCACGTCGCGCATGAGGGCCAGATCCCCCAGGTGCACGGTGCCGGCCTGCAGCCAGTCGCCCTTCTCGAGGCCGCCGAGGCGCCAGAACTGCCCCCGATCGTGCAGGTACACGCCCACGTGCGGGCCGTCGGCCTCGGGGCTGGTGCGCTTGAGGCGCACCACGTTGTAGCCCTTGGCGGGGCGCCAGGTGTTCGCGAAGCGGTACAGCGGGCTCACGGCGGCCAGGCCGTCGCCGCCCGGGTTGGGGGCGGTCCAGACCTCGCTGGGGTAGTCGAAGAACAGCGCGTCCTTGCCGATGTCGAGGGCCACCGGCCCGCGCTTGATCTCGGCCTCGGCCTTGACCGCGAAGGCTTCGATGCGCACCCACGTGGCGGGGCCGTCCGCGGGGGCCGTGCCGATGTCGATGGTGGCGTCCTTGTCGCTCGGCACCGTCAGCGCGAGGGCCGGCTTGCCGTCGAGCCGGGTCGCGCGCACCTGCCGCGCCGACAGGCGGCGGCCGTTGAGGCGCACATCCACCCGCGCGGCGCGGGCGTCGCACAGGGTGGGCACCGGCAGCACCAGGGTCTCGCCCCGCCACACCCGCGGCAGGGTGGGGGCCCCCGGCCGCTTCGGGTGCCGCAGCCGCGCGCGCTTCACCACGCAGGGCGGGGCGGGCGCCTCGACCCGCAGGGTGAAGGTGGCCGTGGTGGCGTGGCCCGCCGCGTCGCGGGCGATGATCTGGGCGGCGTGATCGCCCCTGCGCAGCGACTTGAGGGACCGCCCCGGCTTCACGTGCACCCGCACCCGGGGGCCCTCGCCGTAGAGCTTGTTGAACAGGCCCTCGCGGGCCGCCTGCCGGCCGGGCTCGAAGTCCAGCTCCGTCTGGCGCATGTCGGCGTAGCTCACGAGGTCGTAGCGGGCCAGGTGCCAGCGCTTGCCATCGATGCGCAGCTCCACGCTGTGGGGGGTCAGATCCCGCTCGCTGCCGTCGATGCGATCGGGCACCTCCACCAGCAGCCGCACGTCGCCCGACACCCGCACGGGCTCGGCCAGGGTGTTGTCGTGGAAGCTGAACAGGGCGGCGTCGTGGGCCTGGTTGACGTGGGCGCTCGGCGCCACGGGGATCGCCAGCAGCCGCGCGACCCGCGGGGGCTGCGTGTCGGGCACCGGCAGCCCGTGGGTCAGCGGGTTGACCGGCGAGCCGCCCTTGCGCAGCTCGAAGTGCAGGTGCACCAGGTCGGTGCCGCTCGTGCCCACCGTGCCCAGCACCTGGCCGGCGGTCACGGGGATGGGGGTCTTGAGGTTGAAGGCCACCCGCAGATCGCCCTCGACGCCGGCGCGGGCGTGCACCTCGTGGGCGAGGGCCGGCGCGAAGCTCGACAGGTGGGCGTACACCGTCTGCCAGCCGCCCGGGTGGCGGATGTAGATGGCGCGGCCGTAGCCCACGCTGTTGCGCTTGATGCGGTAGACCTCGCCGTCGGCCGCGGCGCGCACGGCGACGTGCTCGCTGCCCCCGGTCACCAGGTCGAGCCCGGCGTGGTGGTGGCTGATGCGGTACGTGCCGAAGGTGCTGGTGACGGCGGGGGGGTGGTCGAGGGGGTAGACGAGCGGCGGGACGGGGCCCGTGAGCAGCCCCGGGAGGAGGGCCAGCCAGGCGACCATCATCGGCGGACGGCGAAGGGGTCGAGATCACCGGCGGCGGCGTGCCACTGGAACTCCACCCGCTCCACCTCGGCGGCCGGGGGGCCCTGGCGACACCAGCGCAGCAGCCCCTCCAGGGCCTCGCGGGGGCCCTCGGCGATGAGCTGCACGCTGCCGTCGCTGCGGTTGGCCACCCAGCCGGTCAGGCCAACGGCGCGCGCCTGCTCAGCGGCGCTGGCGCGATACCAGACCCCCTGCACGGTGCCAAAGACCCAGGCCTCCAGACGCTCCATGGATCAGGCCTCCGCCTGGACCTCGGCGATGGCCTGGTGCTCGCGGTCATACATGCGCAGGTGGTCGAGCACGATCTGCAGGTTGCGGTGGTTCACGGCGTCGCGGCGCACCTGGTCGAGGTCGTCCATCTGCCGGGCGATGTCCCACAGGGCGTCGAGCAGCTGGACCATGAGCGGCAGGCTGCGGCTCTTGCGATCCTGGCCGGCGAAGTGCTCGCGGTAGGTCTTGAACACGTCGTTGGCGGCGCCACCCAGCGCGTTCACCAGGCTGGCGAAGTCGGTCTGCGCCCGGGCGGTGTTGATGGCCTCGAGCTCCTTGCGGTAGGCGGCGATGCGGCCCTGCACGATCTCGATGTTCTTGCGGTTGCTGTCGGCGTGCAGGCCCTGGGTGCTCAGGGCCTTCATGCGGTCCTGGATGAGCACCAGCTGCTCGACGATGCGGTCGAGCAGCATCGGGCGCCGCGACAGCCGCGACTTGTTGGCGAAGTGGTTCTGGTAGAGCGTGAACTGCGCGTTGGCCAGCTCGGCCAGGCGGTCGGACTGCTCCGACAGCTCGCCCGCGCCGCGGGCCTCGGCGATGGCCTGGCGCTCCTGCTGGTACAGGCTCAGGTTCTGCGTCAGCGCGTCGCGGGCCTGGGTCAGCTCGTCGTTGGTGAAGGTGGGCGCGAGCTCGCTCATCTCGAGCTTCACGTCCTGCAGATCGGCGATCATCTCGCCCAGCAGGCCCAGGTCGCGGGAGCCGCGGCTGTGGCCGGCGAAGTGGTGCCGGTAGCGGGAGAAGGTGAGGTACGCCCAGGTGGCGAGCCGGTGGGCCTTCAGGGCCTCGGGGCCCTGGGCCTGCGCCGCGCGCACGGCCTCGGCCTCGCGGGTGTACAGGCCCGTCAGCTCCACCAGCCGGGTGTTCAGCTCGTCGCGCTCGGCGGCGGGCAGCCGGGCGGTCTTGCCCGAGATCGCGTTGAGCTGCGCCACCATCTCGTCGAGGGCGGTGGCGTCGCGGCTGATGCGGGGCTGGCCCGCGAACAGGGCATCGTAGCGGGCCTGGATCTGGTCGATCTCGAGGCGGGCGTCGGCAGCGGTCGTGTTTTTCATGGGCGGGAGTATGGGCACCGGATCGGGGGGCGGCAACGGGCGGGCCCGAATTTCCCCGCGGGGGTGCTATGTTGCGCGCCGTCTTCAGGAGGTGAGCCATGGGATGGCTGCGATGGGGCCTGGCCCTTTGCGTGGCAGGGATCAGCGGCGCGTGGGCGGCCCCCCGCCAGCCGTGTGACAGCTGCGACACCTGCACCGCGGCGCTGGCGGCGCCGGGGGCCAACGTCGAGCTCTCGACGGACCTGACCGGGGCGGCGGGCGCGGGGGCCTGCGTCACCATCGCGGGCGACGGCGCCACCTTCAACGCGGTGGGCCACACCATCACCGCGCAGGGGGTGGGCGTGGCCATCGAGGGCGCCGACGTGCTGCTGCGCCAGCCCACGGTGCGGGGCGGCAAGACGGGCATCCACATCAAGGGCGCCCTGGCCACGGTGTTCGGGGCGCGGATCGAGGGCGCCGGGACCGGCGTGCAGGTGGACGGCGCGGCGGGCGCGCGGCTGGACCGCGTGACCGTCACCGGCGGCGAGGTGGGGGTGGCCTTCGGGCCCGTCCGCCGCGGCGCCTGCGCACCCCGGGCCACGCTGCGCAGCCCGGCGGCGGTGGCCCAGCGGGTCAGCGTGACCGGCGCCAAGGTCGGGCTGGCCGCCTGCGAGGCCCGCCCGGTGCTCATGGACGTGTCGGTGACCCAGAACAGCGTCGGCCTGCTGCTGGGCGATCCGAAGGCCCAGGGCGAGGGCCCCGGCGCCGCGGGGCCGTATGATCCCTGCGCCTGCGCGCCCAGCCTGGACGAGGTGCGCCCCGGCACCACCCTGTTCTTCAGCTCAGGCTGCGGGGGCTGCAAGGTGCACGAGGGCTTCCTGCCCGACGTCCGCGCCCGCGGGCACGACGTCCGCCTGCGCCAGACGGGGCTGGAACACAAGGCCGAGACCACCCGCTACGACGCCTTCGTGCGTCGCTGCGCGCCGGGCATCATCGACGCCATCGGCACGCCGGGCTGCGTGCCCAACTACGGCTGCCTGGCCACGGGCGACCTGTTCAAGCGCAAGGGCCCGGACGGGCGGCTGGTGTTCGAGCACCGGCTCAACGACGCCGACGGCGTGTCGGGCTTCGCGGCTGAGTGCGCCTCGGCGGGCACCACCCACTACGGGGCGGGCGACGCCTGCGTGCAGCACGCGGTGCGCGGGCTGACGGCGTGCGGCAACCAGAAGGCGGACGTCATCGCGCCCGCCGGGGTGACGGGGGCCGACAACGCCTGCGGCGCCCAGGCGATCGAGGGCTTGGGGTGCACCGTCGCCTGCGAGGGGGCGCCCGGTGTGCCTGCGGCTGCGCCCGCCTCCGCCGCGCCCGCGGCGCCGGCCTCTGCGGCCCCCTCGGCGGCGCCCCCCGCGATGGGGCGGCCCTCGGCGGTGGTGGGCTCAGCGCCCCGGCCGGCGACCCCGGCGCCGCCCCCGTCGGCGGCGCCCACGAGCGCGGTCATGAGCGCCGCGAAGGCGGTCAACCCGGAGCGCAGCGACCGCCCGGCGCCGCCCTGGGTGATGTACCTGGGGCTGGCGGTGTTGGGGCTAGGTGCGGTGTTCTTCTGGCGCCGCGACCGGCGCTGAGGCCGGCGCTGGGCCCGCCCTGAGCGGCGGATCCGGCAGGCCGGGCTAGCGGCGATTCACCATTCAAATCCAAGGCTTGCGCCAGTCGGGCTGACCCCCACCTGGACGCCGCTGGGGGCGCTGCCGCCGTCCAGCATCAGCAGCGTGACGCCCGTGATCAGCGCGGCCCCGGCCAGGCCGGCGCTCCCCCAGAACACCAGGTTCCAGGTGTCGACCTGGCCGTGGGCGTCGTCCCAGGCTGCGCCGGTGCGCGCGCTGTCGCGGTCGTCTGCGGCGGCGCGGCCCAGCACCTGCGCGGCGACGGCCCCGCCCGCGGCCAGCCCGCCCACCGCCACCAGCGACCAGCCGGCGATGCGTTTGCCGCGGCTGGGGGGCGCCATGGGGATGGTGGGCATGATGGGCGCCTCGGCCACGGCCGCAGGGGGCGGCGGTCGGCGGGCGGGCGCCTTGCGCTTCGGCGGCGCGAGGGTCAGCGCCACCGAGGCGGCCTGGCCGGGGCGGACCTGCAGCCGGTGGCTGGCCTCCCCCACACCGCGCAGCTTGAGCTGCAGCGCGTGCGCGCCCGCGACGAGCCGCAGGGTGGCCGGCGTACGGCCCACGGGCTTGGCGCCGCCGTCCACGAAGATGGCGGCGCCCGGCGGGGTCGACGTCACCCGCACCTCGGGCTCCAGGCGGGCGATGATCTGCTGCGCCATCTGGGCCTTCGCGGGCTCAGGGCCGCTGGTGAGGAAGGCCTTGAACGCCTTGACGGCCTCCTCGTACTCGCCGAGCTCCTTGTAGACGAGGCCCATGTTGGCCCGCAGCGCCGGCTGCGGATCGGCGGCGTAGGCGGCCTCCAGGTGGCGCAGCGCCCGCAGGTAGTCGCCCTCGCTGAAGGCCTTGTCGGCCTGGGCCTTCAGGGCCTCGGACTGCGCGGGGTTGCCCGCGTGGGCCCCCGGCGCCAGCGGGCCGAGGGTCACCGCCAGGATCAGGCTCAGCCGCGACACGCCGCAGCGGGTGGGGGCAATCAGGCGGCTCACGGGGCGTCCTCCGGGCAAACGCTCAGGTCATCGCAGGCGGTGCCCTCGGCCGGCACACAGCACCCGATGGGCCCCGCCACCGCCGCCGCGCCGGCCGGGCCGCTCGCCGGGCACAGCCCGCTGCGGCCGCCCGCCGCGCCCGCGCCGGCC
>JAUHVS010000298.1 GCA_030424955.1 bacterium
GCCTGACCCGCGTGCACGGCGCCTTCGTGAGCGAGGACGAGATCGCCCAGGTCGTGCAGTTCATCTCGGCGCAGCAGGAGCCCCAGTACCTCGACGAGTCCGTGCTCGAGGAGGGCGGCGACGACGACGACGACGGCGGCGGCGACGGGGACATCGATCCGATGTACGAGGAGGCCGTGCGCTGCGTGGCCCGCGACGGCCGCGCCAGCACCAGCCACCTTCAGCGGCGCCTGTCGCTGGGCTACAACCGCGCCGCGCGCATCGTCGACCAGATGGAGCGCGACAGCCTGGTGGGGCCGTCCAACGGCGCCAAGGCCCGCAAGGTCAACAAGCAGCTCATCAACGAGCTGGTGGAGCGCTGGGACGCCGTCGGCTGATCCCGGGGCCCTCGGCCCGCCCGCCCCGGCGGCGCCTCGGCCCCCGCCTCAGCGGGGCCGGACCCGCCCCCCCTCATCCAACCGACACACCGTACGGATGGCGCAGCCCGCGCAGATGTCGGGCACCCGCCGGGTGGGGCACGCCCCGCTGATCCCCAGGTGCGCCAGGGCGAAGTCGTAGCGCAGCGGATCGGCGGGATCGAGGCGGCGCAGGGCGTCGGTGATCTCGGCGGCCGTGCGCCGGTCGGCCTGGGTGCGCTGGGTGAGGCCCAGGTAGCGGCCGATGCGGTGGATGTGGGTGTCGAGCGGCATGGTGAGCCGGTGGGGGCCCGCGGCCGCCCACAGCCCGAAGTCCACGCCGTCGGGGCCGCGCACCATCCAGCGCAGGAACATGTGCAGCCGCTTGCAGGCGCTCGCGCCGGCCGGGTCCGCCAGCAGGTGCTGGAACGCCCGCCGGGGCGCGAAGCTGTGCTCGGTGGGCGCCCGCAGGCCTGCCCGGAACGCGATCAGCGCGCCGCGCAGATCCGGGCCCCCGGGATCCCCCGCCAGGAAGGCCGCGCCCAGGCTGCCGTGGGCCCGCCGCAGGGCGCCCACGCCGAGCCAGAGCCGCGCCAGATCCACCCCCCGGGTGAGCCGGTACACGACCCCCTCGAAGCGGCGCCGCGCCGCGGCCTCGTCGTCGGCCTCCGCCGCCGCGGCGGGGCTCGGCCCCATGCGGGCGGTGACGTCGGCCAGGGCGCGGGCGATGAGATCAGCGCGGCCGTAGGCCAGCAGCCCCGCGAAGAGCGCCACCACCTCCCGGTCCGCCGCGGCCTCGTACCGCCAGGCCCACGCCACGGGGTCGCGGTCGCGGTGGGCCGCCAGATCCGCCTGCGCCAGGAAGGCGTCGAGGGTGGCCTTCAGCGGCGCGCTCACCGGCGCCGCCGCCCGGCGCCCTTGGGCCGCTCCGGCAGGGCCGACAGCGCCGACAGCCCCTCGAGGCTCGCCAGCCACACCCGCAGGTAGGCCGGCGACAGGCGCTCCAGGTGGGCCAGCCCCTCGGCCGCCAGCGCCTCGGCGTTGTAGGGGCCGTGGTGGGCCGGCACCGCGTCGGCGGCGCGGGCGACCACCAGGGCGGCGCGGGCCTGGTCGGCGGCGGCCTTGAACAGGCGCTGGGCGAGGGCATCGCCCGCGGCGCGGGGATCGGGCGGATCGCCCGGGGCGTCGGCGGCGTCGCTCAGCGGGTGCAGCGGGACGCCCCGCCGCCGCGCCTCGGCGGTCAGGCGGGTGAGCCGCGCGAGATCCGCCGCGGGGGCCTGCGCCTGCGCCGCCCGCAGCGCCCCGGGGGCCTGGCGCTCGATGGTGCGGAAGTCACCCTGGGCGAGGCAGGCGGCGAAGGCCCCGTCGGGATCGGCGCCGGCGACGGCCAGCGCCGCCACCTGGGCCTCGGCCGCGCCCTGGGCGGCCTCGAAGCGCGCCTCCAGGGCACCCAGCCGACTGCGCGCGCGGTCCATGAGCCGGGCCTGCGCGGTGGCCGACAGCCCGGCGGACCGGCTCAGCAGGCCCGAGATGAAGCGCACCCCCGGCCCGTCGAAGACGGCGGCCCCCTGGGCCACGAGCGCGGCCAGCCGCGCCTCGAGCAGGGGGGCCTCGCTCACCGGTCGGCCCGGGCCTGCGGCACGATCTCCACCCGCCGGTTGCGCGCCCGGGCCGCCGCGTCGGCGTTGGGGGTGGCGGGGTGGTGGGCCCCAAAGCCCGCGGCGTACAGCCGCGCGGGCGGGACGCCGGCGGCCTCGAGGGCGCGCAGCACCGTGAGGGCGCGCTCGGTGGACAGCTCCCAGTTGTCGCGGAAGTCGGGTTCCTCGCCGTGGATGGGCAGGTCGTCGGTGAAGCCCGCGACCATCACCAGCTCGTCGTGGGCCGCCAGCCAGCCGGCCAGGGGCGCCCCCAGCTCAGCCAGCACGGCCGCGCCGTCGGGCCGCAGCCGCGCCGAGTACAGGTCGAACAGCACGCTGCCGGTGATGCCGATGCGGCCGTCGGCGTCCAGGCTGACGCCGCGGCGGCCCAGGGTCGCCGCCAGCGCGCTCTGCAGCCCGGCCACCCGGGCCTTCGCGGCGGCCCGCTCGGCCTCCAGCGCGGCCCGGCGCTCGCTCTCCAGCCGCTTCTCGACGGTGAGCCGCGCCCGCTCCGCCTCGGCGGTCGCCTGCGCGGCCTGGGCCTCGGCCAGATCCCCCGCCAGATCGCCGTGGAACACCACCAGCCACACGAAGAACAGCACGAAGACGCCCAGCACCGCCGCCATCAGGTCGGCGAAGGCCATCCACACGTGGGGCTGGTCGACCCCGTCGTGCTCGGGCTCGATCACACCGCCCCCAGGCTGGGCGGATCGGCGCGATCGTCGCCGCCCGAGCGGGCGCGCAGGGCGCGGAGCTCGGCGAAGAGCTCGCGCTGGAAGCGCATGGCGTCGCCGAACACCTCGCGGGTCTGATCCAGGTAGGCGCCCATGACCCGGCCCGTGGCGTCGTCGCCCTCGCCCAGGCTCTGCTCCAGGCGGGTCAGCGTGGTCAGCCAGCCCTCGTTGGCGTCGCGGTAGCGGTCGACGGCGTCGGCGAACATCTCGGCCACCGCCGACAGCTCGGCGCCCCCGGCCTGCAGCAGGCCTGCGGCGTCCCGCACCACCCCGCCGGTGGCGTCGAGCCGGGCCCCCACCTCGGCCGCGTGGGCCGTGAGCGCGTGGCCCAGGGCCTCGGCCTGTGCGGTGCGGCCGACCTGCAGGCGGCCCTCGAGGGCGGCCAGCGCCTCGGCCTGCTGGGCGATGGTCGCCGCGACATGATCCGCCAGGCCAGCGAGGCGCTCCCGCGCGGCGGCGTCGTTCGCGTCGAGCCGCGCCACCACAGCGCCCACCTGGGCCACCACGTCCACCAGCGCTGCGCCCCGGGCCGCGTCTGCGTCGGCCCGCGCGGCGAGCCGGTCGGCTTCGGCAGCCACCAGCGACGAGGCGGCCGCCGGCGCGGCCTGCGCCGCGGCCAGCACCGGCGCCAGGGCGCCACTCAGCTCAGCCCCGAGGGCCGCCAGGTGATCGGCCAGGGCGGCGTCCACCCGGGCCAGCACGTCGGCGGTGGCCGCGGCGCGATCCGCCTGCGCCGCCAAGAACCGCGTGGCCTGGGCCTCCAGGCGCTCACCCAGCGCGAGCACGGTGGCGTCGAGCCGCTCCGCGGCCTGCTGCTGCCAGTCCGCCAGGGAGGTGCGCCAGGTCTCGACGCCGGCCCGCAAGGCCTCGGCCTCTTGGCTCAGCGCTGCCTGACGCACCTGATCGCTGGCCGCGTGGCGGTCGGCGGTGGCCCGCAGCCCCGCCAGCCAGCGGTCGCCCTCGGCGCGCAGCGCAGCCGCCTGCTGCCCGTCCGCCGCCAGCCGCCTGGCGAGCACGGCCTCGATCTCAGCGGTCAGCCCGTGCAGCCCCGCGGCCACCGCCTCGGCCTGCGCCGCGCCCGCGGCCGACTGGGCCGCCGCCAGGGCGTCCACGCCGGCTCCGACGCGGGCCGTGATGGCGTCCAGCGCGTCCAGGCGGTGCACCGCAGCGGCGGCCTGCTCGGCAGCGGCGTCATCCACCCGGGCCGCGACCTGCGCGAGCCCGGCGGTCAGCGCCAGCAGCGACCGCTCGGCCCGCTCCGCCTGCGCCGCGCTCGCCGCTTGGGTTGCGTCGGCCAGGGCGCGCACCTGGGCCTGCAGGGCGGCGTGGGTCTGCGCGGCCTGCGCCTGCTGGTCGGCCAGCAGGGCCTCCACCTGAGCCTGGGTGGCCTGGGCGGCGGCCTCGCGGGCCTCGCCCTCGGCCTCCAGTTGGGTGCGCCAGGTGGCCCAGCCCGCGTCGAGGGCGGCGGTGACCCGGTCGGCGGCGGCCTCGGCCACCCCCGCGACGGCGGCCTGGGTCGCCTGCGCGGCGCCCGCGAACCCGGCCCGCAGCTCGCCCTGCAGCGCCTGCTGCGCGTCGGCCCACGCCGCCTGGGTGTGGGCCTGGGTGGCGGCGTGCTGCGTGGTCCACTGGCCCCCGAGGGCGTCCAGGTGGGCCACCGCCTGCTGGAGCGCGTCCGCCGCCGCGGGCAGGGCGGCGCCCACCTGCGCGAGCGCCTCGAGGGCGGCCGTCTGCCGCCCCGCCGGGGTGTCGGCCGCCAGGGGCCCGACGGCGAGCGCGGCGATGCGGCGGCGCACCTCGCGCTCCGCGCGGCGCACGAAGAGGGCGGCGAGGCCCAGGGACGCCGAGGCCGCGACGCCCGCCACGGACGTGCCGAAGGCCCGGGTCAGCCCGGCCAGCGGCGCGCTCAGGCCCGCCCGCAGGGTGTCGGCGTCGGGGCTCGCGGCGAGCACGGAGCGGGCGCCGGCCACGGTGTCCACCAGCCCGATGAAGGTGCCGAGCATGCCCAGCATGACCAGCAGGCCCAGCAGGTAGGGCGTGAACCCGACGGGCGGCGAGGGCAGCGGCCGGCCCGACCGCACGGCGTCGATCCACGGCTGCAGCGCGGTGGACGGCGCGCCCCGCCCCCCGTCAAAGGCGCGCAGATCCCGGCCCAGCGCGAGGGCCTGGCCAGCGCCGCGCCACTGCTCGATGGCCCCCAGCGCCAGCCCGGCCCCGATCAGCAAGGTGAGCCCCAGGCCGAACCCGTCGGCCGCGCCGTAGCCCCAGGCCGTGCGGGCCACGAGGGCCGCGCCCAGGCTGACAGTGACGGCGACGGCGACGCGGATCATGGGGCTCCAGGGGACGAGGTGGGGGCGGCTGGCGGTCGGTGGCCAGCGGCCTGGGGATCGCCGTTGGTAGGGGGCGCGGCGATCGGTGTCAAGGCCCGCCCGGAGCGCGGGCGGGGGCGCGCCGCCGATCCACGGGGGGCGCTGCCTTGACCCTCCGCACCCTGCTCCCTACCCTGCGCCCGATCGCTCGCCCGCGACCGTGGACGGGCCCCGTGCATCAGTCACGCCTTGATCCCAAACCTCGACGCCCCCCTGGGGCCGCAAGGGAGCCTGCCTTGGTCACCGCCAGCGCCCGTACCGCCGAGCCCTTCATGAACACCGGCCTCGCCCTGTTCAGCGATCTGCCCCACAAGGTGGCCGATCTGTCCCCCGCCACCGTCGCCTACGGGCGCAAAGAGATCGAGCTCGCCGAGCACGAGATGCCGGGCCTGATGGCCATGCGCAGCAAGTACGGCCAGATCAAGCCGCTCAAGGGCGCGCGGATCATGGGCTCGCTGCACATGACCATCCAGACGGCGGTGCTGATCGAGACCCTGGTGGACCTGGGCGCCGACGTGCGCTGGGTCAGCTGCAACATCTTCAGCACCCAGGACCACGCGGCGGCCGCCGTGGTGGTGGGCCGCGACGGCACGCCGGAGGCCCCCAAGGGCGTGCCGGTCTACGCCTGGAAGGGCGAGACCCTGGCGGAGTACTGGTGGTGCACCCTGCAGGCCCTGATGTGGCCCGACGGCGGCACCCCCAACATGATCCTGGACGACGGCGGCGACGCCACGATGCTCGTGCACATGGGCAACGAGGGGAACCTGTCGGGCACGCTGCCCGCCGTGGAGACCGCCGACAGCGAGGAGTTTGAGGTCGTCCTCACGCTGCTCAACCAGATGCAGGGCATCGACGGCGCCTTCTGGAAGCCCTTCGCGGCCAACATCAAGGGCGTCACCGAGGAGACCACCACGGGCGTGCACCGCCTGTACGAGCGCCAGAAGGCGGGCACCCTGCTCTTCCCGGCGATCAACGTGAACGACTCCGTCACCAAGTCGAAGTTCGACAACGTGTACGGCTGCCGCCACAGCCTGGTGGACGGCATCATGCGCGCCACCGACGTCATGATGGCCGGCAAGGTCGCCGTCGTCTGTGGCTACGGCGACGTCGGCAAGGGCAGCGTCCAGAGCCTGGCGGCGCAGCGCTGCCGGGTGGTGGTCACCGAGATCGACCCCATCTGTGCCCTGCAGGCGCTGATGGACGGCTACGAGGTCCAGCGCCTCGAGGACGTGATCGGCACGGCCGACATCTTCATCACGGCGACGGGCAACAAGGACGTCATCACCGTCGACCACATGCGCCAGATGAAGCACAACGCCATCGTCGGCAACATCGGCCACTTCGACAACGAGATCGACATGGCGGGCCTGGCGAACGAGGCCGGCATCGAGCGCATCAACATCAAGGCGCAGGTCGACGAGTGGCGCTTCGCTGATGGCCACTCGATCATCGTGCTCGCCGAAGGCCGCCTGCTGAACCTGGGCTGCGCCACCGGCCACCCCAGCTTCGTGATGTCGAACAGCTTCACCAACCAGGTGTTGGCGCAGATCGAGCTGTTCACCAAGCAGGACGAGTACGGCCTCGAGGTCGTGACGCTGCCCAAGCACCTCGACGAGGAGGTCGCGCGGCTGCACCTCGACAAGCTGGGCGCCAAGCTGACCGAGCTCAGCCCCGAGCAGGCGGCCTACATCGGTGTCGAGCCGCAGGGCCCCTACAAGCCCCACCACTACCGCTACTGAGCCCCCGCCCCGGCGCCCGCCGGGGCGCCGCCCCCCGCCGGCGCGCCGCGCCGCCCCTGCCCGAGCGCCCTGGCGTCTCCATCGGTTGGCCACAATCGACGTCCGGCTGATCAACACCCGCGCTGAGTGTCCGATAGATCCGTGACGCGACGGCGAGCGGGCGCGCCCGGGCATGGCACGCAGACAGCGCTACTTCCCCAACGGCAGCACCGTCGAGGTGATGTGCCGCACG
>JAUHVS010000899.1 GCA_030424955.1 bacterium
GCCCCGCCGATGCCGAGCCACAACCCGAGCCCGAGCCCGGCCCCGAGGCGTCAGACTGCAGCACGAGCGGCCAACGCTACTTCGAGCTCCGCCTGTCCAACGGCCAGACGTACGTCACGGAGGCTGTCTCGATCACCCATCAGCCCACCGAAGCCAGCCTGGTCGCCTTTTTTCGCGATCCAGGTGACACCGACCTCTTCTCACGCTGGACTCTGCACTTCGCAGCGCCCCTCGCGGCAGACGGCATCGCGTTCGACAGCCGGCAGCCATGCGATCTGTTCACGTCGTGCGACGTTCGTGCCTCTGTGACTGGAAATGCCGTGCTCTCGACCGCCGGTGGCCTTCGCGCCCTGCCTGCTGATCGCGGTGACGAGCGTTCGAGCTTCACAAGCCCCACCAGCGGAGCGAGCGCATGCGACGGCTACTCACAGGTCTGTCTGTGCGACGATGGTCAGTATGTAACCGGAAGCGTCTCGATTTCCGGCGCGAGACTATCCGGAGAGTACGCGTTTGTGCTGGCGCCGCCCAACATCTGGACGGTCGACACCGGCCTCGCAGGCTGCGACTCCCCCTACGAGTTCGCGTGTCAAGAGCCAGCAGTCTCTGAGAACATCGCCGGCACCGCCCAGTTCTGTATCAACGGTCGCTGACGCCACGCGGGCGCCGCCTCGGCGGGTCCGCCTCGTTCGACCTGCCCGCCGCCCTCGGCGAGGCCGCCCTCGGCGCGCATCTGGCCTTCCCCGGCCACCGGATGAAGGCCCTCCACACCGCCATGATGCAGGCGTGGTTCGCGCTGCTGAGAGAGCGATACCGCGCCACCCGCCCCGCCTGACGCCACCCGCCCTACCTGTACCGCGCCAACTCAACCCCACTCGATGGCCCGCACCAGACCCGTCAGCGCGAAGCAGTCCTCCAGGGGCTCGCCCTCGAGCGCCCAATCCGCGACGAGGGGCCGGGCGATGGCGGGCCACCGCACAAGCTGCTGGCTCAGGCGAGCCCAGGCGCGCTCGACGAGCTGACCCGCTTCGAGCAAGTCGTTGCTCACGTCGAGGGCCAGGGCCAGCAGCCCCCCGATCGCGGCGGCGTCCAAGGCGTCGGACTCCAACGCGCTCAGGTAGCGGTCGAGCCACACGGGCGTCCGCCACGCCTCGGGGACCTCCTGCACCCAGTCCTGGGTGTAGGCGTCCCCCAGCGGCAATCCGAAGCGGCGGCACAGGTCGGCGATGGTCGTTGGATCGGTCAAATCAAGCCTCAGTCATCAATTGGGGTGGG
>JAUHVS010000299.1 GCA_030424955.1 bacterium
GGTGGGGTTGGCTGGTCGCGGGCGGTCGAGGTGGGGTTGGCTGGTCGGCAGGGCAGGTGATTCGGGGCCTCCGCAGGGACCCGGGGCGCCCGGTCAGGCTTTGGCGGCGGGGGCGGTGGCTTCGAGGGAGGTGACCAGGCGATCGAGGTGGGCCAGGAGGGGGTGGGCCAGCGTGGCCTCCACGCCGTCTGGAGAGGCGGCGGGGTCGCTGAGCTGGATGAGGCGCAGGGTGCCGCGGAAGGTGGTGAAGACCAGGATGATCTTCGCGGGCGGCAGCAGGTGGGGGAAGTTGATGAAGTCGTCGACGGGCACCGGGCCGAAGCGCGCCAAGGCGTCTTGGAAGGACACCCGGCCCGGGTTGGTGACGGCCAGATCGGTCTTGCTGATGTAGCGGAAGACGAGCCCGGCGGTGTGCCGGGTGGGGAGGATGCGGGCGAGCTGGCCGTACAGGGCCAGCCGGTAGAGCTCCGGCAGGATGCCGCCTGCCTTCTGGGTGCGGATGCGGGCGGTGAGGATGCGCAGGGCGGTGGGGTCGTCCCAGGTGGGGTCCAGGGTGATCTGGTGCGGGGCGACGAGCACGTCGACGGCGTCGCCGAGGTCGCGGTCGGCGTACGGGCGCAGGGTGGCCAGGTCGTTGATGCGCAGCGGGTGGTCGCCGGGGCCCGGGCCCAGCAGGTCCTGTCGCGCCCGCGCGATGGCGAGCAGGAACAGGGCGTGCGCCGTGGCGCCGTGGGCGCGGGCCGCGGCGAGGGTGCGGGTGAGCAGGGCGTCGCTGACCCGCGTGACGGCGACGTGGGTCGGGCCCGGGGTGGGCGGGGCCGGGAGGCGCAGGCCGCTGCCAGGGGTGAGCAGCTCCCGCGCGAGGCGGCCCACGGCCTGGGCCATGAGGCCCAGGCGCTGCCACCAGCGGCGGTCGCCCAGGAAGACCCGGGTCGGGGGGCGCAGCAGGGGCTGGACCACGGTGGCGTCGGGCGCCCGGCCCTCGCTCAGCGCGGTGTAGGCCAGGGCGATGTCGGCGGCCAGGCGGGTGCCCGAGCGGGCGTCCGTCACGGTGTGCGGCGCGCAGATCTGCAGGTAGCTGCGGGCAGGGCCCTGCGTGTAGTGGAAGCGCACCGGGCGGCCGTCGGCGGGCAGCCGGGTGGCCCACAGGTTGCGCCAGAGCTTGGGCAGGAGCACGGCCTCGTCGGTCTCGTCCGTGTGCTCGATGCGCAGGTCGATGGGCAGGGGCGCGGCGGCCGGCACCCACACCCAGCGGCGCCAGCGGCGCGCCGCGGTGCAGTTGAGCAGCGGGTGGCGGGCCACGGCGTGGGTCACCGCCTCGCGCAGGCGGTCGGCGTCGAGGGGCCCCGCCAGGGTGAGCAGCTCTCCGCTGTTTGGGTTGGCCAGCTCGCCCACGTGGTGGAAGGCGAGCTGCAGGGCGTTGAGGGGGCGAGGGGCAGGCTGGGTCATGGCGCGGTGAGCTCCAGGCAGTCGACCCGCCCCATCAAGGGCACCCACTGGCGGGCGACGGGGCGCACGGTGAGCGCCGCGAGGGCGTCGGCGTATTGGGCGGCTTCATGGCGCGGCAGCACGATGTAGCCGGCCCCGTCAGGCGTGAGGTGGCTGGGCAGCTCGGCCAGGAACCGGCGCACCACCGCGCCGCCCGGGCCGCCCAGGTAGGCCTGCTCGGCCGGGGTGCGGGCGTGGCCGACGTGGAAGGGCGGGTTGAACAGCACCCGCTGGAACCGGCGGCCGGCTACGGGCGCGAACAGGTCGCCGGTCAGCAGCTCAGGGCAGCGCAGCCCGTTGGCCGTCGCGTTGGCCCGCACGGGGGCCAAGGGCACGTGGGGCAGGTCGGTCGCGGTGACCTGGGCGCCCGCCCGGGTGGCGAGCAGGGCCCAGACGCCTGCCCCCGTACCGATCTCGAGGACGGGCGCGTCCGGCGGCAGCGCCCGCAGCGCGGCCCGGAACAGCCGCGCGAAGGACACGCCCGGGATGGGGCTGGGGTTGCAGACGCCCGGGGCCAGGGTCAAGCGCAGGCCCGCGACCCGCGCGCTGCGCCGATGGGCGGCGAGGCCCATGGCCGCCACCAGCAGGCGGGTCCGCCAGGGGCGGGGGTCGACGGTAGAGAGAGGACGGTCGGTCGGCATGACCGGGGTCAGATTCCGCAGGCGGGACAACGTCGCCAGCGCGCGGGATCTTAAGAGAATGAGGCGACCGCAGGGAGCACACGGGACGATGGCAGGGGGACATCTGCCATCTAGAGGGAGGGGACGTTTGCCCTCTGCGGTCGCAGCCCGTCAGGGCCGAATGTAAGACGCCCGACCCGCCGGGCGGTTGCCGTTCGGTGGACGTTTCGTGCCTTTCTGCGACCGATGCAGGCTGAGGTTGCGAGGGGACGTTACTCCTCGGGCTCCCACTCGCCTTGCTCCCAGCGCAGCCAGTCGTCCACGTCCAGCTCACCCGCGCCCGTGCCGTTGAGCTCCCGGCCCTGGTTGGTGTCCTGGATCTGCCACTGGGTGGTGCGCTCGGCCTGGCTGCCGGTGGCCTCGGCGAACTCAGCCTCGCGCTTGGCGTCGGCCTGGGCCTGCTTGGAGATCTCGGCGTCATCGAAGACCTTCGCGCCGCCCTGCTCGTCCACGGTCAGGGCCCGGGCCGCCTCCTCCATGGCGAGGACGGCGAAGAAGGTGATGGGGTGGTAGGCCACGACCTGGCGGCTGCTGGGCAGGCCCAGGTGCTCCACGACGCCCGCGTCCATCCACTGCAGCTTGCGGATCTGCCGCAGCCGCTTCTCGGCGATCTCGCGGGCGTTCCACTCAAAGTCGAGCTTGGGGCCGTAGACGTAGCTGTAGTCGGTGGTGTCGCTGTACTCGGTGGGGTGGGCCGCCGCCAGCCAGCGCATGGTCTTGGCGAGGGGGTTGCTGCGGTAGAAGCGGCGGATGTTCTCGGGGTCCATCGGCCAGGTGCCGTCCACCAGCCCACGGTAGTCCTCGGCCTCCCGCACGACGCGCTTCCACACCTTGCGCGAGGTGCACAGCAGGAAGTCGTCGTCGTCGTCGTCGACGTACTCGAAGCGCGGATCGTTGCGGGCGAAGAAGGCGCTCCCGCTGATGACCGCGAGGTCGACGAGCCCCACCGGGGTGCCGCCCTCCAGGTTGGGGTTGTAGGTGGCCGAGTAGCCCAGCCGCTCGCCGGCCTTCACCTTGATCTTCTCGAGGAGGGCGACGCGGTTGCTCTGCAGGGCCACCAGGCCTTTGGCGCTCGCGCGGGCGTCCATGCCGCTGCTGAGGGCCGTGGGGCCTGGGTTCTCGAGCAGGCGCTTGACCCACGGCAGGTCGCTGGCGCTGGTGAGCGGGGCCGGCTTGAGGTGGCTGAGGACGGTGTAGAAGGTCTTGTCGCTGCCATCGACCTTCACCTGGTGCTTGAGCACCATGACGTTGGGGCTGCCCCGGCGCTCGTCCAGCGCGTCGTTGCGCACCACCACCAGCTCGCCGTCAGCCGGGGCATAGACCGGCGTGCCGGGATCCATGTGCAGGTGCACGCCGGTGTGCCACTGCTGGCCCAGCCCGACCGGGAAGTAGCCGCCTGTCTCGCCGTTCTCGGTGTTGAGGAAGTAGGGCTCCGCCGCCTCCAGGGCCTGGCGCTTCTGCACCTGCGCGAGGTTGCGGGCGCCCGGCAGGGTGACCGGGAAGTACAGCCCGGAGCCCCGCACACCCAGCAGCACCCGCTCCCAGTCGAAGCCAGGGCCCGGGTCCCACTTGTTCGCCGACACGTGGTAGTGGCCGACGATGCCGGTGAACTGGGTGTCGAGCAGCTTGTTGCGCACGATCTGGCCGTCGCCCCCGATGGGGGCCTTGAGGCGCAGGGCGGGGAACATCTCGTCGAGCCCACGCAAGACGGCGATCAGGGCGTCGTACTGCGCGTCGGTGTAGCCGAGGCTGATGCGGGTGCCGCCGTTGATGCGGCCGCGGAACACCTCGCGGGCGGTCTGGTCGGGGGGCTGGCGGTTGGGGCGCACCGGGTTGTTGAGGTCGATGCCGATGCTGATCTCGTTGTTGGGGTGGGCGTGCCAGGCCGTGTCGGCCAGGGCGAGGGTCTGGTAGACGGTGCCGTCCCAGTCGATGATCAGGTGGGTGCTGAGCCCGCGCTGGTAGAGCACGGTGAAGCAGCCGTAGGCCGTGCGCATGCCGTCGAGGTGCAGGATGGCCTGCTTCACCGTGCTCTTGCGCGGGGTCATGGGCCGGTTGAACCGACGCCGGCGGTCGCGCACGTCGTAGAAGCTGTAGCGCTTGTCTTCGGCGTATGTGACCACCCGCGCGTCGATCGCCACGCTGGTGGTGCTGTCGTAGATCAAGCGCCCGGACATGCCGTCAAGCCTCCACGCCGAAGATGAACTCGTGGGCGCCGATCCGGATGATGTCGCCCTCGCTGAGGCGCACCCGCTGAACCCGCTCGTTGTTGACGAAGGTGCCGCTGCGGCTGTTGAGGTCGATGAGCACGAACTCGTCGCCCCGATCGCGCACGGCACAGTGCTGCGGCGCGACGTCTCGGCCGCTGAGGGCGATCTGGCAGCCGGGCGCGCTCCCGAGGGTGGTCATGTCGGCCGCGAAGCGCAGCGCCGTCCCCGCGTGGTCGCCCGCGCGGCCCGTCAGGCGGTAGCGCGCCGTCGGGCCGGCGGGCTGGACCGCGACGCCCGTGCCGGTGAGATCGGCGCCGCAGAACATGCACTGGGTCCAGGCGGGCAGGGTCATCTGCTGGCAGGCCGGGCAGGGCTTGCGGGCCGCGAGCTGGGCCTTGCGCACCTTGCGGCGCTTGGCGCGCGCGGCCTTCGACTTCTTCGCGCGCTTGAGCAGGATCAGCAGCAGGATCAGCGCGACCAGGATGACCACCACGAGGATGACCAGGGCGCGGGCCCACCACGGGGCCTTCTCCCACAGGTCGCTGAGCCAGTCGACGGCCCGCTCCCACCAGGTGAGGGCGTGCTCGGCGCGCAGGGTGAACGGCCGGCTGGGCTCGCTCTCCATGCCGCCCGCCCAGTAAGCCTGCACGGTGACGTCGACGTCGTCGCCCCGGCGCAGGCCCGGGATCTCGAACTCCAGGCGGTAGCGGTGCTTCAGCTCGCCCAGTGCCTGGCCCGCCGTCTCGGCGAGCTCGGCCTCGTCCCGGGCTCGGCGGAAGGTGCCGCCCGTCTTACGGGCCAAGACCCGCAAGGTCGCGTGGAGGCGCGGGTTGTCGCCGATGCCCAGCGCCATGATGCGCACCCCACGGCGGCGCGCCGAGGTGACCAGGGTCTTGAGCGTGCGGCGCAGGCTGACCTGGCCCAGCCGGCCCAGGTGGCCATCGCTGACGAGGAAGAGCACCCGGTCGCGTGGGACCGGGGCCTTCTCGTCTTCTTTGGCGGCCGGGATGGGGTCGCTCTCTTCGGGATCGGCGTCGGGGCTCAGCGGGAAGTGGGTGAGCGCGACGCGGACGGCCTCGGCGAGGGTGGGGCGGCCGCCGCTGGCGGGATCCACCTTGCCGCGGAGGGTGGGGAGCAGCTCGGTGGGCTTGCTGGCCCAGCCCTCGTTGGGGACCGACACCGGCTCCTGCGCCGCCGCGACGGCCAGCGCGACGCTGTCGTCGGGGAGCGCCGCGAAGATGGGCGTGAGGGCGTCGAGGCTGGCCTGCCACGCCTGGGCATAGCGCGCGTCGAGTACGACGACGGCCGCCATGGGGTGCTCAGCGTCCACCGCGGGGACCACGTCGGGGCGCTCAGCGAGGGGCTCCCCGTCGACCCGCACGTCGAAGCCGTTGAGGCTCTTGGGCTCGAGGGGCGCGTCGCCGTCGAGCACCGACACCCACAGGCGGACGGCCGGCAGGTGGGTCACCTCGTAGCGATCGACCTTGAGGCGCACCCGGGCGTGCGCGCTCCCGATCGCCAGGAGCGCCCAGGCGATGAGGAGGGGGATCGGGCGGGCCGGCCGCATCAACCGCCGAACCAGGGGGTGAGGGTGAGGACGAGGACGGTGACGGGCTCACCGCAGGGGGCGCCCTGGGCCAGGGGCGTGCAGCGCAACGTCGCCCAGGTGTCACCGTCGGGGTGTACGAGGCCCGGCGCTCGGAAGCGGACCTCGCCGCGTGGCGCCTGGAAACGGCGGGGCTGGGGCAGGTCGCCCTCGATCCGGAACGCGTCAGCCCCAGGACAGCGGAGCGCGACAGGCGCCCCGGCCCGGACCCTCGGCGTGGCGGTCGCCGCGCGGGCCCGGCCTGCCAACCAGCCGACCGTGGTCACCGCGCCGAGCGCGCCCAGGGCGCCGCGGCGGGTCACCGAGCCCACGGGCGCATCTCCACCAAGAGGACCGCGCCGATGAGCGCGATCCACACAAAGGCGTGTGCCGCGGTGAGCCCGCGGGCGACGGGACGGTGCAGGGCTCTGCGGGTGAGCTGGTCGATGACGAAGAGGCCGGCGACGAGCAGGAGCTTGCCGTGCAGCCAAGGTTGCTTGAGCAGGGGCTGCTGGCTGTGGAGCAGGCCGATGCCGGTGAAGAGCGTGAGGAACGCGCCGGGCCCACAGACGGTGTTGTAGATCCGACGGGCGGTGTCCGCCTCCGCGGCGTCTTGGTGGCTCCGGCCGGCGCGGGCGCGCAGGCCCGCTGTCAGGGTCAGCAGGCCGCCGCCCCATAGGATCAGCCCCAGGAAGTGCCCCGCTCTCAGCCAGGGGATCACGTGCGCTCGCCTCGCGATGGTGGTCTCGACAGGCGGCGTTCTACCACGTTCCATGGTGTGCTTGCGACGCCGCGGGTTGGCGGTGGCGCGGGACCCGGTCAGGGGGGGCGACTGGGTGCCAGGTCACTGCTTGCGGTGGGCATCCAACTGGGTGCCAGGTCACTTCTTGGGGTGATGTCGCCGGTGGGCATCCAACTGGGTGGACCTGGGCATCCAACTGGGTGCCAGGTCACTTCTTGGGGTGATGTCGCCGCGGCCCAGATTGGGCGGCTGGACCCGGATTTCGCTGGAATGATAGGGGTCAGGGCTGCCGGAAGGCGCAGCTCAGCGTCGGCGCGAGCGCGCAGGCCGGCGTAGGATCGGGAGCGAGCCGGCGTCAGTCAGCCAGCCACTCAGCGCG
>JAUHVS010000300.1 GCA_030424955.1 bacterium
CGCCAACGGGCTGGACGACGACGACGACGGCCGGGCGGACTTCCCGCAGGACGTGGGCTGCATCGCCGCGGGCGACGACGACGAGGGCGACGCCAACCGGCCCGAGTGCACCAACCGCATCGACGACGACCAGGACGGCTGGGTGGACTACCCCCTCGACCCGGGCTGCGCGGGCGCCGGCGACCGCAGCGAGCGCGACGAGCCCGTCGCCCCCGCCTGCGCCGACCAGGCCGACAACGACCGCGACGGCCTCGTGGACTACCCCTTCGACCCGGGCTGCGCGGCGGCCGGCGACAGCGACGAGGCCGATCCGGCCGAGGCCGCGGCGTGCAGCAACGGCCTCGACGATGACGGCGACGGCGTCATCGACTTCCCCCGCGATCCGGGCTGCGAGGCGGCCGGGGACGCCGACGAGGCCGATCCGGCCTTCCCGCCGCAGTGCGCCAACGGCAACGACGACGACAACAACGGCCGGGTCGACTGGCCCGACGATCCGGGCTGCCGCTTCGCCGGCGACGCCCGGGAGAACAGCGACGGCCCCATCGCCGCGCGCTGCGCCGACGGCATCGACAACGACGACGACGGGGCGGTGGATCTCGCCGACCGCGGCTGCGAGGACGCCCGCGACAACGACGAGGCCGACGGCCCCGACGATCCCGCCTGCGACAACGGCATCGACGACGACGAGGATGGGGTCATCGACTGGCCCGAGGACGACGGCTGCGGCGCCCGGGGCGACCTGTGCGAGCAGGCCGGCTTCGGGCTGTGCGAGGGCGTCTGCCTCGACCTGCAGACCGATCCCGCCAACTGCGGCCGGTGCGGCCGCGCGTGCAGCGACGGCGTCGAGTGCAACGAGGGCCGCTGCGGCGAGCTGCGCGACGAGCTGCTGCAGTGCGGCCGGTCGAGCCGCAACGCCGAGCAGTTCATCGTGGGCGCCCTGGCCGAGGCCGGCATGCGCGTGCGCGTCAACCTCAACGGCTGTGACCCCACGCCCGACACCCAGGCGGTCATCGTGCCCCGGGGCGGCGCGGGCCTCGTGACCGCGGCCTCGGCGGCGCTGCAGGCCTACGTCCGCCAGGGCGGGATCATCATCAGCGAGTACAACATCAGCGACGAGGTCTACAACGCGATGTTCCCCGAGCGGGTGGTCGCCGGGGCCCGCAACGGCAACTGCCGCGACAACATCCAGCCGGCGGTGCAGCTGAGCCCGCAGGACCCCTTCTGGGCGTGGATCCGCTTCGCGCCGGTGGCTGAAGGCAGCACGGGCTGCGGCTACAGCATCAACGCCTACCCAGGCGTCACCCTGCTGGGGGGCTGGAACGCGGCCAACGCGTCCTTTGGCTACCGCGATCTCGAGGCGGGGCGGGTGTACCTGGTCGACATCGACTGGCAGGACAGCGACGCCGGCTTCAGCGAGGACTCGATCTTCCTGATGGCGACGATGATCGCGAACGGCCCCGTCCGCTGACGCCCGAGCGCCCCGGGCGCGCCCCGAGGGGCGCCGCCCTGGGCGGCCGGCCGCCCTACATGGTGTGCTCGGAGGGCAGGGGCGCGTCCCAGTTCGCGGGGGGCGCGATCCACTTCGGCCACGCGGGCACCAGCTCGCCATAGCGGCCCGCCTCACGGATCGCCACCACCAGGCCACCGGGCGAGCCGCCGGCGCGGGCCACCAGCGCCGCGCGCCGCGCGGGATCCAGATCGACCACCTCGCACAGCACCTGATCGAGCACGCCATCGGCGACCGGGCCGAGCTGCCAGGTGGCGGGCTCGATCCAGCCCGGCTGGTGCTGGCCCGGCAGCACCTCGGCCTGGCGGGTCACCAGCATCACGATGATGGGCAGCTGAGGGGCGCGCACGGCGTCCACCAGCCGCAGCACCTCCCGGTCCAGGCGCCGCAGGCCGTCGATGATCAGCACGAAGGGCCGCCGGCTGCCCGTGGCCTGCACGAAGCGCGCGAACAGGCGGGCCTCCTCCACGCGGTCCGGGGCGGAGCGCCCCACCATCCAGTGGATGAGGCGGCCGCGCACCTCGGGCTCCTTGACCCCGTTGCCCACCAGGTACCAGTTGAGGTGGTCGCGCAGCTCCTCTTCGGGCAGCCCGATGGCGCCGGCGACGCTCAGGCACACCTCGCGCATGGAGCGGCCGTTGTTCCAGTGGTGCCGGTGCCCGTCGATGTGGGCGGCCGCCAGGAAGGGCGTGGTGAGCTCGAGCACCAGCCGCGTCTTCCCGGAGCCGGGCGCGCCGGCCAGGATCAGCACCCCCAGCTTGGGGTCGTGCCACCAGCGGTCGAGGGCCCGCGACAGGCGCAGCAGGATCTCGTTGCGGCCCAGGAACGGCGTGCGGGGCACGGGGGCCTGCAGGGGGCCGGTGATCAGCGAGCCGTCGGGGGCCACGGCGTAGCGCGCCTTGCGGTGGTTCAGCAGGCGGCTGATCTCGTCGTCGGTGGCCTCGGCGGGGGCGTAGCGCGGGGCGGGCTGGGGCGGCCCCGGCGTGCGCACCTCGAGGGGCGCCGTGGCCAGCGCGCTGAGGGCCTCGCGCACCTCGACGGCGTGCACGTACCGGTCGAAGGGGTTGGGCGCCATCATCTTCATGAGCACGGCGTCGAGCCCCTGCGGGATCGCGAAGCCCGGCCGGGGGTCGAGCGCGGGGCAGCTCTTGTCGAGCCGCAGCATGAGCGACTTGATGGGGTCCTGGGCGTGGAAGGGCACCCGCCCGCAGACCATCTCCCACAGCACGATCCCGAAGCAGTACAGGTCGGTCCAGGGGCCGATGCGGCGGCGGTTGCCCGTGGCCTGCTCGGGGGCCGCGTACTCCACGGTGCCCAGCATGTCGTAGGCCGACGTGCCGCTGCGGGCCTGGTCCTTCAGCCGGGCCACGCCGAAGTCCAGCAGCACCGCGTCGCCGGCGCTGTCCACCAGGATGTTGTCGGGCTTGATGTCGCGGTGGATGACGCCGTGGGCGTGGGCGTAGGCCAGGGCGTCGAGCATCTGCTCCACCGCCGGCCAGGCGTCGTGCCACGAGGTCCAGTGGGTCCACGCCTCGTGGAGCGGGCGGCCCTGCTCCAGGGTCATGACGAAGTACAGGCCGACGTTGGGGTCGTTGCCGGCGTCGATGACGGGCACGACGCCCTGGTGGCTGAGCCGGGCGGTGGCCTTGATCTCGCGCTGAAAACGCATCTCGGCTGCAGGCGCCCCCGCGATGGAGGTGCGCAGCACTTTCAAGGCCACGGGCTGGCCGGTGATGCGATCGTGGGCTTGCCACACCTCGCCCATGCCGCCAACGCCGAGGCGCTTCACGAGCGCGTAGCGCCCGCCCACCTCCAACGACTCCATCATCCGCCCCCAGCCGCCCGGCACAGGCCAGGCGGGTCATCCGCGGGCATGGTAGCCCAGCCCATGGCTGCGGCCAAGGGAGGTGCCAGCGAGGGCTGGTGGCGCCCGGGCCGGGGCGTCAGCCCAGGCGGCCCGCGTGGCGCAGCACGAGGCTGCGGCGCTCCGTCAGGTGCTCGATGGCGTAGCGGACGCCCTCGCGGCCCAGGCCTGAGGCCTTCACGCCGCCATAGGGCATGCTGTCGACCCGCATGGTGGGGATGTCGTTGATGATCACCCCGCCGACCTCGAGGTGATCGAAGGCGTGGAAGGCCTTGTGCAGGTCGCGGGTGAACACGCCGGCCTGCAGCCCGAAGTCGCTGTCGTCGACGATCCGGCAGGCGTCTTCGAAGTCGGTGAACGGGGCCAGGGTGGCCACGGGGCCGAAGACCTCGCCGCAGCTCACCTGGGCGTCGGTGGGCACGCCCTCGAGCCAGGTGGGCGGGTACCAGACGCCGTCGCGGGCGCCGCCGCACAGCACGGTGGCGCCGGCGGCCACGGCGGCGTCCACCCAGGCCGCGACCCGCTGGGCCTCACCCTCGCTGATGAGGGGCCCCACGTCGGTGCCTGGGGTGAGCGGGTGGCCCACGGTCAGCGCCTCGGCGGCGGCGACGAGCCGGGCCTTCAGCGGGGCGTACAGATCGGCGTGCACCAGCACCCGCTGCACGCTGATGCAGCTCTGCCCGGCCTGCCCGAAGGCGCCGGCCGTCAGCCGGGCCACCACGTCGTCGAGATCGGCGTCGGCGTCGACGATGCAGCCGGCGTTGCCTCCCAGCTCCAGGGCGACGTGCTTCTGGCCGGCCTTCGCCTTCAGGGCCCAGCCCACGGCGGGCGAGCCCGTGAAGCTCAGCGCCTTGATGCGGGGATCCTCGACGAGCGGGGCGGCCGTCGCCGGATCGCAGGGCAGCACGCTGAAGGTGCCGGGGGGCAGGTCGGTGGCGGCCAGGATCTCGCCGAGCAGCAGGGCGCTGACCGGCGTGCGGCTGGCGGGCTTGAGCACGAAGGGGCAGCCCACGGCCAGGGCGGGCGCGACCTTGTGCGCCACCAGGTTCAGCGGGAAGTTGAAGGGCGTGATGAAGGCGGCCGGGCCCACCGGCACCCGCTTGACCAGCGCCTGGTAGGCCTCGCCCCGCGGCGAGATGTCGAGGGGCAGCCACTCGCCGTTGAGGCGCACGGCCTCCTCGGCGGCGATGCGCACCGTGTCGACGCTGCGGTCCAGCTCGCCCAGGGCGGCGCTCAGGGGCTTGCCCGCCTCCACCGCCAGCACCCGGGCCAGGGCGTCGCGGCGCTCGGTCAGCGCGGCCACCACCTGCAAGAGCACCTGCTGGCGGCGCCACGCGGGCCAGGCGCGCAGGGCGGCCGCGGCCTGGTGGGCCGCCTCGAGGGCGGCCTCGACCTGCGCGGCGCCCGCCCGGGCGACCCGGGTGACGATCTCGCCCGAGGCCTTGTCGGTCACCGCCAGGGTGGCGTCGGTGAACTGCGGGCGGTTCGCGAGATACAGGGGGTAGCGATCGGCGAACACCAGGGCGGGGGCGGGGGGGGTCGGCATGGGGCCTCCAGCGTCACGTGCGGCGCGGAGTCTACCAGACCCGCCCGCCGCGATGGCCCGCCGGCGCCCGCCGCGGGCCAGGGCGGGCGATCCTTGAAGGCTGACCGCAAGGGTCGCAGTATCTCAGGGGCGGCCCGACGGCGGCCGCCAGAGAGGGGACAGGCTGTGCGACGGATCTTCCACCCGGTGGGGGCGGCGGTGGCGCGCACCCGCACCGGCGGCGCGGTGCGGGCGCTGGCGAGCATGCGCGGGCCCTTGCCCGACGAGGACCCGCCCGCGGTGATCGGCGAGCGGTTCCGCGCCGAGACGGCGGGGCGGCCGCCGCTGGTCGACGTGTGGCTGCCGGATGGCCCGGGCCCGCACCCCAGCATCGTGTGGGTGCACGGCGGCGGCTTCACCGTGGGCTCGCGGCGCATGAAGCCCATGCGCTACCTGGCCACGGCCTGCCGCCGCGCCGGGTTCGCCGTGATGACCTTCGACTACCGGCTGCTGTTCCGCGGCGGGCGCCTCACCGAGGCCGTCGACGACGTGGTGACGGCGGTCGACTGGTGGCACGCACAGGCCGAGCGGTTTCAGCTCGACCCGCAGCGGGTCGCCATCGGCGGGCTGAGCGCGGGCGGCTGCCTGATGCTCCTCGCCGGCCCCCGGCTGGCCGACAAGGTGCAGGCCAGCGTGAGCGTGTTCGCGCTGTACGACATCGGCGGCATGGACCGCGGCGTCGCCCGGGTCCTCGGGCGGCTGGTGGCCGGGCCCGACCGCGCCCAGCGCACGGCGAGGTCGCCCCTGGGCTGTGCGCCCATCGACCACCCCATGCTGATCATGCACGGCGAGGCGGACGCCCTGGTGCCCGTGGCCGAGGCCCGGCAGTACGCCGCCGACCGCCAGGCGGCGGGCCTGCCCACCAAGGTCGAGATCTATCCCGGGGAGCGCCACGCCTTCTTCAACGTGCCCGAGGCCCCCATCGCCGCGCGCGCGGCTGGCGAGATCACCGGCTGGTTGGCGCAGGTCATGCCATGAGGCGTCTGGGCTGGGCGCTGCTGTGCCTGCTCATGGCGTCCCCCGCGGCGGGGGAGTGGCTGGACCGCGCGTCGGTCCGCTGGCGGGTCAACCGGCCTGGGGCCGGCCTGTTCAACCACCTGGGCTACCGCCACGGCCTGTACCACGGCGCCGACAACCTGATCTTGAAGGGCTGCTTCGTCGAGGGAGGCGTGGTGGCCCAGGTGAGCCCGGCCTCGGTGCACCCGGGCGTGTATGTGCTGGGCGTGCCCGTGGCGCCGATCCTGCTGCGGGCGTCTGTGCAGCGGCTGGTGTTCTTCGGCAACTTCGGCATGCTGGCCACCTTCGACTCGCCCCAGGCCGACTGGGGGCCCGACGTGCTGAGGGCCAAGGCCCACGAGGACGGTCAGCTCAGCGGCGGCTGGTACGCCGAGCTCCGCGGGCAGCTTCGCCTCAAGCTGGGGCGGGCCGTGCTGCTCCACGAGCAGCGCCTGAGCTGGTTCCGCGCCGACACCGACATCGTCGCCCGGGATCAGGGCTGGTACGAGCCCATCAACGACCTGCTGATGGCGCAGACCGACTGGCTGCACACCATGAAGACCACCGCCGGCGTGCTGGTGCACGGCGCGCTGGACGACGCCTTCCTGGTGCTGGCGCTGCACTGGGAGCGCTACGCGGTGCGCGAGAGCGGATCGCGCCGCGACATCACCGGCCTGGTGGGGCTGTACCGGCCGCGCATGGACTGGCCCGGCCACCCCAGCTTCGGGCTGCTGCTCGGCGCGATGCCGGTGGATGATCACCGGGCGGGCTCGCCGTACATCGGGGGGTTCGTGAACTGGGCGCTGTCGCTGTCGGATTCGACGCCCTGAGGGGTCGGGTCGCGGGCGGGCTGGGGGTCAGCGCTGGGGGGCGGGCATCTTCAGCGGGCCACCGCCCTGGGCGGCCTGCATCTTGGCGGCCAGCGCCTTCAGCTGGGCCTCCATCTCGGGCACCTTGGGATCCATCGCGCGCATCTTGATGCGCACGGCCTCGTCCAGCTCGGCGAGCTGCTTGGCCAGCGCGGGGGACTGCAGCACCTCGCGCTCGATGGTCTGCAGGCTCATCACCAGGGCGCGGCCCTCGTTCCCGTCAAGCCAGGCACGCTGCACCACACCGATCTGGCTGCGCAG
>JAUHVS010000301.1 GCA_030424955.1 bacterium
CCGGCGCTGACGGCGCACCCCGAGACGGGCGCGGCGGTCCACCGGGTGGTGGCCCGGCCCGGGGTGGTGCGCCACTGGGGCACGCAGTCGGCCGCGAAGCTCATGAGCGACAGCAGCCTGAAGCGCAACGGGTTCGCACGCTACGAGAAGGGCAGCGACGGCACCTACCAGAAGACCGGCGGCGTGGGGCCCGAGACCTTCAAGCGCTGACGGCGCCCGGCGCTCAGCCGCGCGTCAGGGCGCGGCGGGCGGCCAGGCTTGCACGAAGGCCACCTGCGCCGGCGACTCGATGGCCCGCGGATCCCGCGCGGCGCGCACCTGGGCCAAGGCGTCGGCGGCCGGCACGCCCCGGGCGCGCAGCAGGCAGGCGGCGACGAGGCCCGATCGGCCCAACCCCCCCAGGCAGTGCACGACCACCCCGGCGCCCCCGCAGAGCGCGGCCTCGATGCGGGTGAGGAGCGCCTGGGCCTCGGCCGCGGCGGGCACGCCCTGGTCGGGCATGGGGGCGTGGATCACCTGGAAGCCGGCGGCCTCGGCCGCGGTGAGGTAGTCGGGCACGCCGACGGCCTCGAGCTCGGGCCGGGTCAGCAGGGCGATGAGCACCTGGGCGCCCTCGGCCCGCAGCGCCGCGAGGTCGGTCGGCAGGTCGCGGCCCCGGTCGCGGCGGCCGGGCTGCAGGGTCAGGCCCAGCCAGCCCGGGCCGGCGAGGGGGACGCGGTCGATCCGCAGGGTCGGATCGGCGGGGCGCGCCAGGGCGGCGGCGTGGTCGCAGGCGGCGGCCAGGGCCCAGCGCTTCTGGCGGGCGTCGGCCTCGTCGAAGCCCAGGGTGTGGGCGGCGTAGCGCAGGCCGGCCACCCGGAGCTGCCAGGGGTCGCGGTCGGCGTGGCAGGCGGCCGCGACGTGCCGGCGGACGACGCGCAGGGTGCGCCAGAGCCGCACGAGGGGGGCGGCCGTGACGCCCGCGGGGGGCGCCTCGGGCAGGGGCGCCGCGAGGTCGGCCACGGCGGCTAGGGCGTCGGTCACCCGCAGCGCCTGGCGCAGGGCGTCGTCGTCGGCCAGCGGCGTGAACAGGAACATCAGGTCGTTCTCGAGCTTCGCCAGGTCCTGCAGGGCGTGGCCGCGGCGGGCGCGGGCGAAGTCGATGACCCAGACGTTGCCGCGGTCGTCGCGCAGGATGTTGGCGCCGTTGAGGTCGCCGTGCACCCAGGACACGAAGTGCCCGCGGCCCGTGTGGCGGGGCAGGGTGGGCAGCACCTCGCTGTAGAAGCGGGCCACGTTGGGCCGCGGCCGATCGGGGAAGTCGAGGGTGGCGGCGGCGCCCGCGCCAGGGCCCGCGATGGCCTCGACCCGGGCGGCGACGCCCGGGGCCCAGCGGGGGTCGAAGGCGTAGTCGGTCAGCAGATCGAGGCGGTCGTAGCGGGCCCCGGTGAGGAAGGGCGCGAGCACCTCACCGAAGACGGCGTCGATCACCGCCGCGATGGTGTCGTCGTCGGCGCCGCCCTCGTACAGGGTCTTGAACGGCGTGACGGCGCCGGAGCCCATGCTCGCGAAGGCGTACTTCAGGCCGGCGCGCTCGCCGAGGTCGATGAAGCCTCGGATGGTGGGGGCGCGGTTGCCCAGCAGGGGCTCGACGCGCTCGAAGGCCACCCGCTCCTCGCCCACGAGCGTGCGCGGGCCGAGCTTCAAGACCACCGGGGCGTGGGCGTAGCCGGCGGCGTCGCGGGCGTCGGCGCGGAAGACCCGCGCGCCGCTGAAGCCGCCCGCGAGGGCGGTGAGGTGTACGGTCTGGGCGTCGCGGAAGAGGGCGCCGACGACGGGCAGGTCGCCGGGCTCGAGGGGGTCGCCGTCCACCGCGATCTGGGGGCCGAGGCCCCGGGCCGGTGGGGCGGGCGCGGCGGGGCCGTCCGGCACGAGCCACGCGCTGAAGTCGCCCACGGTGTCGAACACGGCCACCCCGAGGATGCGCTCGAGCTGCTCCAGGGCGGCGAAGTGGCGCAGCCGGCTGCTGCTGGCGGTGAGCGCGCTGCACGTGGCCACCTGTCGCACGCCCGCGCGGGTGAGCAGGTCGTAGAGCAGGAAGGTGATCTTGGCCTCGGTCCACACGCCGACGACGCCCACCCGCAGCTCACCGTCGGGGGCCTGGGCGCGCAGGGCGTCGAGGACCGCGGGCAGCCGGGTCTCGGCGAAGTCGTTGAGGCCGGTGGCGTCCACCACGGTGACCCGCTCGGGGCCGTCGTCATCGAGGTCGAGCACGAACTCGGCGCCGGCGGTGCCGCGCACGGCGTGGGCGCCGAACTGCTGCAGGTGGGCCGCCTGCGCGGGGTCGTCGGCGGTGTGCCAGTCGCGGATGTGCACCACGGCCAGGGCGTCGTCGGCCTGCAGCCGCGCCCAGCGCATGAGCTGGGCGACGGGGCCGGTGCCCGGATCGGCGCCGAGCAGGCGCGCGGACTCCGCCGGGCCGACGTGCAGGGCGTTGGGCACAGGGGCGCCCGCGGGCACGGGGGCCACGAAGTCGTTCTGCAGGCATTGGGTCAGCAGGACCGAGAGGGGCATGGGCGCTCCAGGCGGGTCGGGGGCGGCGGATCAGGTGAGGCCGGGCAGCGGGCCGCGCTGGCGGGCGCTGTCGTCGCCGAAGTGCTCGTCTTCAAAGCCAAAGAGCCGCAGCACCGAGGTGTGCAGGTTGTGCACCGACCAGTCTGACTTGTAGTCGACGTGGGTGGCGAGGGTGTCGCCCCGGCCGCCCTCGCTGAGGGTCAGGTGGCGGCCGGTGCGCAGGCCGCCGAGGCCGCCGGCGAGCAGCACCGGCAGGTCGCGGGTGGTGTGATCGGCGGCGTTGCTGAACTCGCTGAGGTTGAGGATCAGGGTGTGGTCGAGCAGCGGGCCGTGGGCGTCGGCCAGGGGCGCGAGGCCGTCGAGCAGGCGGGTGACGGCGTTGGCCTTCCAGCGGCGGTTGGCCTGCAGCTCGGCGCGCCAGGCCTGGGCGAGGGGGCCGTCGGGATCGCCCAGCTCGCGGGCCACGTGGCCGAGGGCGTGGGCGTCGGCCTGGGGGGCGCGCTGCTGGAAGGGCGTGGGCAGGAAGGGCTCGATGGTGTCGGGCAGGTGCAGGGTGCTCACGGCGGTGAGGCCGCAGCTCAGGGCGTGCACCATCAGGTCGACCTGCAGGGGCAGGAGCAGGGCCCGCAGGGCGGGATCGGCGAGGGCCTCGGGGGGGCCCAGGGCGTCGCTGTCGATGGGGGCCGGGCCGCCGCACAGCGGCGGGGGCGAGGCGTCGAGCAGGGCCAGCCGGGCCTCGATGGCCCGCAGGTGGGTCTGGTGGGCGTCGAGCAGGTGGCGGTCCTCGGCGCTGAGCCGCGCGCCCAGCAGGCGGTAGCCCTCGAGGGCGCCGTCGAGGACGCTGCGCCGCCGGGCGCGGAGGTGCGCCAGCTCAGCGGCGGAGCGGCCCGGGTCGAGGTCGCCGAAGAGGCGCGCGAAGGCGACCCGCGGGTCGAGGTCGCGGGTGATGGGCTGGCCGGCGGCGCGGTAGCAGGGCTCGCCGTAGTGGGCCCCAGGCACGGCGAGGTCGAACCGCGTGAAGGGGGTGGGGCGCTGCGCGGCGAGGCGATCGGCGATGACCTGGTCGATGGAGGGCCCGGTGGCGGTGAGGCCCAGGCCCACCGGCACCGCGGGGCGCGCGGTGAGGCTCGCGACGTCGGCGCGGGTGTGGCCCTGGGGCTCGGCGAGGTTGTCGATGCCCGACAGGAACAGCAGGCGATCGAGGTGCGGATCCCGGTGGATCGGCCCGAGGATCGGGGCGTCCGGGGTGCCGGTGGGCCGCCAGTCGTTCCACGGGTGCATGCGGTCGAAGTGGAACTCGGTGGTGCGGTTGTTGAGGGTGCCGCCGGTCTCCCACACCACCACGAGGCGCCGGGGTGGGGCGTCGGCCTGGGCGCGGGCGGGGCGCAGGCTGGCCAGGGTGGGCAGCGCGATGGCCAGGCCGGCGGTGCCGCGCAGGAGCTGACGGCGGGTGAGGGTGGGGCGGGTCACTCGCGGCCCTCGGGCACCCAGCGCACCGTGGGCAGGGTGGCGGTGGTGGCGAAGAGCACGGCGAAGTCGCCGCCGCTGTCGCGGAAGGCCTGCTGCAACAGGCGCAGGCTGCAGCGATCGGCGGGCACGAGGGGGCGGGCGAGCACGGCCTCGAGCCAGCGCTCGGCGAGGCAGTCCTGGGCCTGGGCGCTGTGGGCGAGGGCGGCCGACAGGGCCAGGGCGTCGGGCAAGGGATCGGGCAGGTCCGACAGCGGGACGGCGCCCGAGGTGTCGATGGGTGCCCCGCTGGCCTCGGTGGGGACGAACCGGCCCACCGCGTCGTAGGCGCCCAGCAGGTGGCCGGCGGGGTTGATGAGGCTGTGGCAGCCGGCGCAGTCGGGGCCCGCGGTGCGCTGGTCGGTCAGCGCGCGCAGGGAGGCGGCGGCGCCGGGCGGCGGCTCGATGGGCGTGTTGTTGACGGTGGGCGGCGGGGGCGGGAGGGCCTGGCAGAGCAGCCGCCGCTGGATGAAGGTGCCGCGCTGGATGGCCGAGGGGTGCGTGGGGCCCGCGAGCAGGGCGAGCAGGCCGGCGCGGGTGAGCAGGCCCGCCCGCTCGGCGGCGGGGAGGTCGCGCCAGCCCTCGGTGGGGGGCAGGCCGTACAGCGCCGCCGTGGCGGGGGTGAGCTGCGCGCTGCGGCCCTCGAACAGATCGGCGAAGCGGCCCTGGGTGAACACGGCGTGCTCGATGAAGGCCGACAGGCCGGCCGCCAGCGCCGCCCGCAGGGTGGGCGTGAAGCTGGGGTGGGCGTCGGTGGCCTTCGCGACGGTGTCGAGGCGGTCGAGGCCGAGCCAGTCGGCCACGAACCGCAGCACCCGCCCGCGGAACCGGGGGTCGGCGGCGAGGGCGACGGCGGCGGCCTGCACCTGCGCGTCGGTGTCGAGGGGGCGCGCGGCGAGGGCGGCGTCGGGTGGGGCGTCCCAGTAGGCGTAGGCGAGCCGCGCGGCGAGCTCAGCGGGGGTGAGCCGGCGCAGGCCGTCGCCCGCGCGGGCGGGCGGGTAGGCCAGGTACAGCACCTGGGGCGCCTGCAAGAGGGCCGCGATGACGTGCCGCAGGCGCTGGGTGGCGTCGCCCTCGGCGGCCACCCACAGGGCGCCGAGCCAGGCGCGCTCGGCGTCGGTGGGGGGGCGCCGGAAGCCACGGGCGGCGAAGGCCGGCAGGGCGTGGGCGCGGCAGGCGGCGTCGGCGAGGTCGCAGGGCAGGTCCAGGGCGTCGGGGTCGACCCCGTCGGCGATGGCGTGCGCGAGGCGCCCCCAGGCCTCGACGGCGAGCTGCGAGGGGGCGGCCGCGGGGTCTGCAGGCAGGGCGCTGAGGGCCACGTCGACGCTCAACCACTGGGCGACGGTGGCCTGGTACTGCCGGGCCGTGAGGCGCCGGGCGGGGCTGGGGCCCACGGCGTCGCAGGCGGGCCAGGCGGGGGGCTCGGCGCGGGCGTCGGGGGCGGCCGCGTCGGGGGCGCTGGCGTCGGGCGGGGCGGCGTCGTGGGGCGTCCCGTCGGGCGCGGCGTCTGGGCGGGCGCTGGGGTCGGCCGCGTCCGGGGTGGCCACGGTCGAGGCGGCCGCGTCCGGGGCGGCCTCGGTCGCGGCGCCGGGCCCGTGGTCGGCGGGGGTGCAGCTGGCCAGGGTAGCCCCCAGGGCCAGCCCCACCGCCAACACCGTCTGGGCGAGCGCACGCATGGGGCCAGCGTGGCGGGCGCGGCCGGCGCGGGCAAGCGGGGGGCGCCTCACGGGTCGGCGACGTCGAGCAGCTCGGCCACGAAGGCCGAGGCGGGCTGCCGCGCGATGACGTCGGCGGGGCCTTGCTGGATCACCCGCCCGCCCTCGATGACCACCAGGGTCCCGCCCAGGGCCCGCACGTCCCGCAGGTCGTGGGTGACCACCAGCGTGGGCCGCTGCACGGCGTCGAGATCGGCGCGGAGCTGGGCCCGCATGCGGCGGCGGGCGCCCACATCCAGGGCCGAGAGGGGCTCGTCGAGCAGCAGCGCGTCGGGGGCGGGGGCGAGGGCGCGGGCCAGGGCCACCCGCTGCTGCTCGCCGCCCGAGAGGGCCGCGGGGCGGCGGTCGGCCAGGTGCTGCGCGTCGAAGCGCGTGAGGGCCGCGAGGGCGCGGGCGGCGGCGCCGGGGCCCGAGAGCCCGAAGGCCACGTTGCGCAGCGCGCTGAGGTGCGGGAACAGCCCGTAGCCCTGCGGCACGTAGCCGACGCGGCGGGTGTGGGCGGGCAGGGCGACGCCCGCGGCGGTGTCGAGCAGGCAGCGATCGCCGACGCGGATGTGCCCGGTCAGCGGCAGGGGGGCGCCCGCGATGGCCCGCAGCAGGGTCGACTTGCCGGCGCCGTTCGGCCCCACCACCACCACCAGCGGATCGGGGCAGTCGAAGGCCAGATTCACCGTGAGGGCTCCGAGCTGGCCGGCCAGGGCGACGGACCAGCTCACGGCCGCACCGGGGCGCGCCGGCGCGGCGCCAGGCGCACGAGGAGCAGGGTGAGCAGGGCGGCGCCGCCGAGCAGGAGCGCGATGGCGCGGGCCAGGTTCAGGTCGGCCTCGAGGGCGGCGAAGATGGCCAGGGGCAGGGTCTGCGTGCGCCCGGTGAGGTTGCCGGCGAAGAGCAGGGTGGCGCCGAACTCGCCCAGGGCCCGCGCCCAGCACAGGGCGGCGCCGCCCACCAGGGCTGGCCACGCGGCGGGCACGGCCACCCGGAAGAAGGTGCGCAGGGGCGAGGCGCCCAGGGTGCGGGCCACCAGCAGCAGGTCGGGATCCACCTGCCGCAGGCCGGCGGTGGCGCCCTGGATGAAGAAGGGCCCGGCGACGACGACCTGGGCCATGACCACGGCGGCCGGGGTGAAGGGCAGCGCCCAGTCGAGGCGGATCAGCAGCGGGCCGAGCACGCCGCCGCGGCCGTAGGTGTGCAGGAGCGCCACGCCGATGACCGCGGGCGGGATGACCACGGGCAGGGCCACCACGCTCTCGACGATCTGGCCCAGCCGGCCGGGCGCG
>JAUHVS010000900.1 GCA_030424955.1 bacterium
GCCAGCCGGCACGGAGACGGCTCCGCGAGGTCGGTCAGGGTGACCTTGAGCGCGTCGGCATACAGGATCTCTGAGGTCGCCTTGAAGTGAGCGGTCGGCCCATCAACCGCCAGCGGGACGAGCTCCACCAGCAACTCCACGAGTGCGGGGTGGCCCTCAATGGCGGCGGCCACCTTGGGGTCGAAGTCCGTAGCCCTCCAGAGAGACGCAAAGAGGGGGCTGCTTGCGATCTTGTGGTGTCGTTGACGGCGGGCGACGCCCATCGCCTCCACGAGCTTGGTGACCTCGCCCTCGCTGTCGCCGCCTGGCGCCCCGAGTAAGAGACCCAGCGCCGGGAACACCACTCGATGCAGCTCTTCCGGGTCACCATCACTGGAAGCCAGATAGGCCTGGTACGCCTGGATCGTGGAGTTGGGCGACGCCGGTGAATCCAGCACCGCCCGCGCGGTTGGCTGTCTCAGGTGATCGCTAGCCAGGGAGTAGCCGAAGGCCAACGCCAGCGAGACAACGCAGAACGTTGCTGCCGCTGCATGCCTCGAGACACAGTCTGCCCGGAGAACCATAAAAACCCCAATTACTATATCTGCGGCCAGCCTATGTCCCGCGCTGCCGCTAGGCCAAATTACCGACGCACTTCGGGCAGGGAGGCCGGCAGCCCCTGCACCGGGACAAGCCTGGCCCACCTAGAGTGGTCGCCTGTGGCTTGGCCCGGATCAGTATGCTGGGTCAACTACAGCGAAAAGTCCGCGGCTCCCGACTTCAGGGCGTTCCGCGTCTGCTCCAGATCGGCGAGCGCGGCGAATGGCGAGTTCTTGGTCGTGTCCACGATGCCTCGGCCGACCGCCATGAGGGCGGGGCTGTCGCCCCGCTCTACAGCCTCGTCAGCGTGGCGAAACAGCTCTCGGAACGTCTCGGCGCGCTCGGCGAAGCTTCGGTCGAGGTACGCCATGAGCACCTCGCGCTGCGCGTGGATGGCCGCCAGGCAGGTTTCCCTGTCCGCCATGATCTGCTGGCGCTTGGTGGCCTCCTCCTCACGCATACGGGCGAGGTCGGCGTAAGCGGTAGTGATCTCGCGAAGCGCCTCGACCGGATTGACCTTGTTCAGGGTCTTGCCAACCAGCTTCTTGCCGGCCGCGATGCGTGCGTTGCTCATGTCAGCCTCACAGTTCGACGTGGCGCAGGCTCGCGACCAACTTGCCGGTCTCTTCACTGAGTTCGCCGTCGGGGTCAAGGACGGGCGCCTTCAGGACGTCGGTCAGCCCCT
>JAUHVS010000302.1 GCA_030424955.1 bacterium
TGTCGGCCATCAGCACCGGCGCGCAGACCCGCGCCGTGCGAGCGGACGCGCTCGACGCCCCGATGAAGCGGTCGCGGGGCTGGTCCACGGTGCCGGGCACGTCGGCGCAGTCGCCGTTGCTGGCGCTCGCCTGGCTCACGCACAGCCCGCCGGGGCCGTCGGGCAGCAGGGCCAGGTCGTCGGCGACGCAGAAGGTGGGCGCCTCGCCCGCGCGGTCGGGGCAGTAGCCGGCGCAGCTCAGGGTGCACACGCCGGCGGGGTGGCAGAAGCCGACCTCGTCGCCCGACACGAAGGCGCAGTCCTGATCGGTCTCGCAGCCGTGGCCCACGAAGGGCCGCGCCGGCGGCTCGACGCCGTGCAGCAGGGGCAGCACCGCGGGGTCGTCCAGCCGCGCGAAGGTGTAGCCGGCCTCGGTGAGCTGGTGCATCAGCTCGGGCAGGGCGTCGGCGGTGGCCCGGTGGATGTCGTGGAAGAGCACGATGCCGCCGTTGCTGCGCCGAAGCTGGCTCATCACGAAGCCCGCCATGTCCTCGCGGTAGGCGTCGGGCACGTGGCGGAAGGTGCGCTCGGGGCACACGCCGCCGCCGGCCGCGAAGCACCAGTCGGCGCTGTCGATGTGCCAGCCGGTGATGATCATGCCGTGCTCGTCGCGCACCTTCTCGGCGGTGGCGCAGGTGCTCGAGCCGTAGGGGAAGCGGAAGTAGGTGGGGGTGGCGCCCGCGGCCGTGATCGCCGCGTTGGTGCGGGTGATCTCGGTCTCGACGCGGTCGAGGGTCAGCGACGCCTGGTCCGAGTGGCTCCACGAGTGGTTGGCCAGGATGAAGCGCGGGTCGCCCTGCAGATCGGCGATGACCGCCTGCGCGGCCTCGCTGCGCATGTTGGCGCCCTTCATGAAGAAGGTCGCGGGCGCGTCGAAGGCCCGCAGCGTGGCGATGATGTCGGGCGTGGTCGCCGGGTTGGGGCCGTCGTCGAAGGTGAGGATCACCTGGCCGCCGAAGTCGCCCTGGTCGGGCACGCGCACGCCGCTGCAGCCCGTGCCGTCCATCTTGGCGTCGTCCTTCTCGACGAAGGCCTGCTCCATGCCGCGGGTCCAGGCCTCGCCGCTGTGGGCGTGATCGTCGACGGCGTCTTCGCCACAGGCGGCGAGGGCGGCGGGCAGGATGGCGGCGAGCAGCAAGCGGCGCATGGACTATCCCCTCAAGACCGGATGGCGCCGAGGGAAGCAAGGCGCGGGCCAGCGGTCAAGGGGGCCGCGCCGCCTGCCCCTGAAGGCCCTGCGCCGGCGCCGCCGCGCGCCCGCTGGCCCTGGCTGGCCACTCCACCCGCCACCGACGCGCAGCGCCCATGACGCAACCATGACGCGCCCCCCACCGCCCCTGGACCCGCGCCGCCGCCGCCCGCCCTAGCCTGTGCCTGTCCATCGGATCAGCCGACCCCCACCCCCCGGAGGCTCCCATGCGCCCTGCCCTGCCCACGCGCCTGACCGCCCTGCCCTCGACGCTGCTGCTGCTGGCCCTCGCCTGGCCCCTCACCGCGTGCGGCGGCAGCGCCCGCCAGGCGCCGCCCACCCTGAGCGCCCACGACGCGGGGCCCGCCAGCCCGGACGGACGCCTGCTCGCCCGCACGGCCCGGCTGGCCCTCGAGGTGGACGACGACGACGCCTTCGAGGCCACCCTCGACCGGGTCGCGGCCCTGGCCCAGGACCTGGGCGGCCACGTGGTGCGCCGCACCCGCACCCACGCGGTGGTGAAGGTGCCCGCGCCCCGGCTGGACGAGGCCGTCGCGGGCGTGGGCCGGCTGGGCGAGATCACCGACCGCTGGATCGGCGCGGTGGACGTCACCGCCGATCACCTGGATCTGTCGGTGCGCATCGACAACCTCAAGCGCCTGCAGGCCCGGCTGCGCGAGCTGGTGGGCGCCGCGCAGGACGTCGCCACCGTGCTGGCCATCGAGAAGGAGCTGGCCCGGGTGACCTCGGAGCTGGAGCGCCTGGAGGCTCAGCTGCGGGCGCTGAACGGCCGGGTGGCGCTGGCGGAGCTGACCGTGCAGCTCGACAGCGAGGTGAGCCCCGGGCCCATCGGCTGGGTGGGCTACGGCGCCTACCGCGCGGTGAAGTGGCTCATCGTGTGGGACTGAGGCCCCCCTGCCCCACGCGGGCTACTGGCGGGCCACCGACAGGAAGTCGAGCCGGATCAGCACGTCCTGCACCGCGGCGAGGTTGAGCCCCCGCGGCCGCGCGGCCGTCGCCAGCCCCTCGATGGGGATGAACAGCGTGTAGTCGCCGTACAGCCCCATGCCCGTCAGCTCCCGAGAGGCCCCGGCCTCGTAGGGCTCGAGGCGCAGCTGGGCCAGGCTGACGTTCAGCTGCGCCTGGACGCGGGCGATGGTGAAGGCGTCGGCCTCGCCCGCCTCGGGCACGGCAGGGTCGAGCTGGTCCAGCACCCGCGACGGGAACAGGTTGCGGGACGGCCGCATGGACGCCTCCTGGAGCGAGCCCGCGCCGGCGTGATCCGCCGGCCGGCACCACTGGCTCGCGAAGGTGTTGCGCTTGCGCACCTGGATGTCGTGCAGCGGATCCTCGCTGTCCACGAGCAGGCCGTCCCCCACCAGCACGGCGTTGATCGACCACAGCCGCTCGGCGCAGTTGCTGGCGGCCAGCAGGCCCACGGCGTTGCCGCCGTCCACCGTGCCCTCGGGGTAGATGGTGAAGGGCAGCGCGTAGCCGATGACCGCCCCGTCCGCGCCAAACACCGCGGCGCTCGGATCCGCCAGGCGGGCGCCGAAGCGCGCCCCCTCGCCCAGGGCCTGCTCGCCGTCCGGGGCGTCGGCCCGGCTGGCGAGGCGCTGCAGATCGCGGCGCAGGCTGATGACCACGTGCCGGCCCGTGGGCGCGCCGCCGGCGATGCGGCCGTTGAGCCGGTAGGGCTGCAGCACCTGCTCGACGACGTCCCGCAGCGCATAGGGGCTGCGGGCCCCCAGCACCAGATCGCGGTCGAGCGACGCCTGCCACTCGTACTCCACCGCCCGCATCGCCAGGTAGACCGCCCGCTGGGCGTCGCCGAAGGTCCGGCGGTAGCGCTCGACCTCCTCCGCCAGCCAGTAGTCGGTGCCGATGGGCGCCACCGTCGCCGCCGTCTGGGCCCGCAGCGCCGTCAGGCCCTCGTCGATGTCGGCCGACAGGTTCCGCGCCAGGGTGTTCTTCTCGGCGAAGCGCTGGGCCAGCTCGTTGGCCGCGATGCCCACCGCCACGGTGGACGCCCGCGCCCCCACCAGCTCAGCCTCGGCGTCGTTGAAGCACACCCGGTCATTGATGTCGTTCTCGAGGGCCAGCATGTTCTCGGCGTGGCCGCGATCGGCCTCGTCCATGGCGAAGGCCAGCCCGTCCGAGGCGCTCTCGGCCACGGCCTCGGCGGCGGCGGCGAGCCCCTTCGCGCCCCCGGTGAAGAAGGCGTCGGCGCTGGCGGTGTCCTTGAACCCCCCCGCGACGTTCGCGGCGATGTCAGCCGCCAGCTTGCCGGCCGCGAGCTCCGACATGGTGTCGTTGTGCGCGGCCAGGGCGTTCGAGAGCGCCTGGCCGCCCAGCTGCGCGATCAGGCAGCTGCGCATGGCCACGTCGTAGCGCGCGGTGTGCTCCGCCAGGGTCGCGCGGGCCAGCTCGACCCCCTGCGCCGCCCCCAGCACGGCGAGCGCCGCCTCGCCCAGGGTGCCCAGGTAGCAGCTCGGCGGGCGCTCCACGGGCAGGTCCACGACGCACGCGCCGCCGACGCACACGTCGCCGATGGGGCAGCCGTCGGTGACCGCGCAGGCCCCCGGCCGCACCTCGGGCCGCAGCGCCTGCTGCGCCGAGCGCCGCGAGGCGCACAGCCGGCGCGCCTCTTTGATGTAGACCGAGGGCAGGTCACCGCGGGGGCAGACGACCTCGTCGGACAGGCCCAGATCGGCCTGGCGGCACTCGGGCCCGTGGTGCTGCGCCCGGATCGCGTCGCGGGTCGGCGCCTCGCCCCGGTCGGGCGCATCGGTCGCCTGCCACAGATCGTAGGCCGCCTCGAACTCGGCGTCCTGCCCGGTGGTCAGCGGCAGGTCGTAGTAGGGGATGCGGAACAGGTCATCGATGCGCCGGTCGAGATCGGCGCTGCCCGAGCTGACCTCGGGGCCCAGGCGCCGCCGCAGGGCGCCCAGGAAGCACATCTCGTAGCCCACGTCGCCGACGCTCAGCCTCGCCCGGGCCTTGGCCTCGTCGAAGGTGCAGGCCCCGTCGCTGTCGTCCAGGAAGCAGTTGGCGGGGTTGACCTTGCAGGTCCCGTTGACGCAGTCGAAGCCGGCGCCCGTGGCCAGCAGCGCCTTGCAGTCGGCCGGCTCGGTACAGGCGGTGCCCTCGGCCGCGCCGAGCACGTCCATGATCCCCGCCAGCGCGCCCGCCCCGTCGCCCACGGGGATGCTGTTCCACCCGTTCTGCGAGCAGGCGGCCCAGACGTTGCCGCCGTACTTCTCGTGCACGGCGCGCACCCGCGCCTGCTGCTCGCGGTCCTCGACGGCCTGCTCCCAGCTGCGGCGCAGCCGCATGGCCCAGGCCCCGCGGATGTCGCCCAGCGCGTCGACGGCGCGGTCCACCCGGCGGGTCACCAGCGCGCCGTCGCCGTCCAGCAGGAAGCTCGACGCGGCGGAGAACTGCGCGGTGTCCCCCTGCGGATCGCCGATGTGGTTCAGCGGCAGATCGGCGTCGTCGATGCCCAGCACGTTGGCGCCGCGCTCGAAGGCGTCGATGTCGCCCAGCAGGCCCGACAGGGCGCTCGCGAAGCGGCCGCGCTCCAGGGCCCAGTCGGCGTCCCAGGGGGTGTCGGCGCCCGCGGGCGCCGCGTTGTCGTGCAGCCCCTGGGCGAGCGCCATCACCGTCCACGCCCGGCGCAGCAGCCGGCGCGCCCGCGGGGTGACGGTGCCCCGCGGCACCTTGCCGGTGTACTCGTCCACCAGCCACAGCCGCGTCGCCTGGAGCTGGCGGCGCATCGCCCCGACCAGCGCGACCGACAGGCCGACGCCCTGCTCGAAGGCGCCGCCCGGGGCCCACTCGCCGCGGAAGCTCAGGTGCCCGCGGTAGTCGGGCGTGATCAGCTGGCCGCGGGGCGACACCGCGAGCGCGGCGGCCACCCGCGGGCTCAGCACCAGGTCCCAGCCGTCGATGGCCTGGTCATAGACGTCCGCCAGATCGAGGGCGGTAGTGAAGGCCTCGCCCGCGCCCGCCAGCGCGTCGGCGAGCTGCACCACGTTGTGCGCCCCGTTCACCAAGAAGCCGTGCAGCCCCAGCCACTGCTGCAGCAGCCGGTGGCCGAGGGCGCGGCCGGTGTCCACGTCGTCGCCCAGGGGCGCGGCGACCCCCGCCAGCGCGGCGTCGCGGTCGGGCCCCAGCGCCAGGTGCAGCGCCAGCGCCAGCCGCCCGCGGTCCACGCACTGCGGATCGCCCCCGGGATCGGCCTGCGACAGCTCGGCGAGGCACGCGCCCAGCAGGGGCTCGATGTCTGCGACGCCCACCCGCCCGAACAGCGGGAAGGCCCGCATGCTGCCGCCGTCGGCGCACGCCAGATCCCCGAAGGCGGCGGCGTCCAGATCGGCGGTGAGGGCCTCACCGTCGCACAGCAGCCGCTGGGTGTTGGCCCCCGAGCCGGCGCCCGCCTGGAGCGCGGCCTGGAGCACGGCCAGGTAGGCCGCGTCGTCCACCGCAGGGGCCGCCACGGCCGCGGCCACGTCGGGCAACGCCACGGCGGCCACCGGCGGCGGCGCCTGCGCCCCCGCCGGCAGGGCCCGCACCCGGCTCACGGCCAGCTGCCAGCGCACCCGCGGCGCGTGGGCGTCGTCGGTCACCCCGAACAGGGTGCTCTCGAGCTCGGCGCTGAAGACGGCGTCCGGCCACGGGCGCACGGTGCCATCCACCGAGCTCAGGGTGAGGACCGACGCCACCTCGCCCGCGGCCCGGGTGTTGACCATGGCCGGGAACCGAAGCTGCAGCGCGTCCTGGTTGTTGAGGCGCAGCGTGCCCACCGCGGCGTCGGCGGGCAGCAGGCGCTGCATGCCGCTGTCGTCCACCAGGCTGACCACGTAGGTGCCCTGCCCGCCCTCGTACACCGCCACCGTCACCGCGACCCGCAGCCGCGACAGCTCAGGGGGCAGCGCCGTCACCGATCCGCGGCCCGTGAGGCCGGCTGAGAGGGGCCAGGCGTGGCCGACGTAGATCCCGGTGGGCTCGGGGGGATCCTCGGCCTTCTGCAGCCGCGCGCTCGACAGGCGCCGGACGCCGATGGACACCCGCTGGGTGCCCGAGAAGACCGTCAGGCTGCTCGACAGGGTCTGTGCGCGGGGCGGCCCGACGGCGCGCACGCGCACCATCAGGCTCGGCCCGTCCACCTCGAAGACGCACGCGGGCGCCCATGTGCCGTCGAGGCAGCGGATGGCCAGCAGTTCGGCGGCGGCGATGGGCGTGGTGTCCCCCGCCCCGGCGCCGGCCACGCGGCCCTCCGACGCGACGACCCGCACCCGCCCCTGCAGGCCCGACAGCCGCACCGTGCGCTCGGTGCCCTCGCCCAGGAAGTCCAGGGCGCTGGCGCTGCTGGTGAGCACCGCCTGGTCGCCCGCCACCGCCACCGGCAGGTGGGCGAGGCCCTCGGCCCGGCAGCGCCCGTAGCGATCGCAGATCTCGCCCGCGCCGCAGTCTTCGGCGGCCGCACAGGCCGACACGCACACGCCGAGCGCGCAGTGGGCGCCGCAGGCGCAGGCCTCATCCAGCGTGCAGGCCCGGGGCACCGCCAGGGTGGCCTCGTCGCGCACGCAGGCCGTCAGCGGGACGCTCAGGCCCCCGTCGGCCACCGGACCACCGCCCCCGCCTTCGCTGTCGCAGCCCAGCAGGCCCGCGGCGAGCCACAGGCCGACCCCCATCTGCTGGGGCCAGCGGGCGCTCACGGCGCCACCCCGTCGATCAGCACGTCGGCGGAGAGCCCGGCCGCCCCGCGGCCACCGTTCCCGCCCTTGCCACCCGGGCCGCCC
>JAUHVS010000303.1 GCA_030424955.1 bacterium
CCAGCTCGACGTCAGCTATGCCGCCGGCGCCCCCGCCGACGCGCCGGCGCCCGCCATGCCGCAGGCCAACGTGGGCGTGCACCTGGGGGTGCTGTTCCCGCTCGGGGGCCTCATCGAGGACCGGGTGGCCCTGGCCATCGGGGTGTACCTGCCCACGGTGCAGGTGACCCGCGTCGAGGCCCTGGACCCCTCCACCCCGCAGGCCTACCGCCACGGCGCGCTGGCCGACAAGATCAACCTGGCGCTCGCGGCGGCCTTCGAGCTGCACGAGACCGTCTCGGTCGGCCTGGGCTTTCACTTCCTGGGCGGGCTCGACGGCACGGCCGATGTACAGCTCGACCTGCTGACCCAGCGGTTCACCCGCAAGGATCTGCGGGTGGACGTGACCGGCACGGCGGGCCTGACCGGCGGGGTGCTGATCCGCCCCGACCGCGCCTGGCGCCTGGGGCTGTCCTTCCGCGACGCCCTGCGGCTGGACTACCGGCTCATCACCCGCATCGACCTGATCGACACCGGCCTGCTGACCGCCGACATCCGGGGCGTCGCCCTCTACACGCCGCAGCAGATCACCGCGGCCGTCGCGTGGGCCGCCCGGGCCGATCTCGACCTCACGCTGGACCTCGTCTGGTCCCGCTGGAGCCAGGCCCCCGACCCGGCGGCGGACTTCGCGGTCACCTTGGATGGGGCGCCCCTCGGCCTGGGCGAGGTGAGCGCCGAGACCACCCCGGTGGACCTGGGCGCTCAGGACACGCTGGCCCCGCACCTGGGCGCCGAGTGGCGGCCGAGCCCCGCCTGGGCGGTGCGGGCCGGCTACGCGTGGTCGCCCAGCCCGCTGCCAGCCCAGACGGGCTACGGCAACTACATCGACAGCGACACGCACCAGATCGGGCTGGGGGGCGGGTTCACCTTCGCCGATCCGCTCGCCATGCACTCGGCGCCGGTCACCCTGGACCTCACAATGCAGGTCACATGGATGCGCGGCCGCGCCCACCCCAAGGCCGATCCGCAGGACGTGCACGGGGCGGGCTACCAGGCGGGCGGCCCCATCTGGCATGGGGTGCTCACGCTGCGGCACGACTTCATCTGAGGTGGGCGCGCGCGGCCATCCCGCGCACATGGCGGGGGGCGCCGCGGATCAGCGCGGGCGGGCGGGGTTGATCTGCACCAGGCCGGTGTTGGCGCTGCCCGTGCGGTAGCCCTCGAGATCGACGCTCACGAACCGGAAGCCCGCCGCCTTGCCCGCGGCGGTGATGCCCTGGCGCAGGGCCTCGTCGGCGAACACCTGGGCCAGCTCGTCGGGGGCGATCTCCACCCGCACCAGCGCCCCGTGGAACCGCGCGCGCACCTGCCGCAGCCCCAGCGCCCGCAGCCCCTGCTCGCAGGCGGCGACCATGCCCAGCCGCTCCGAGGTGACCTCGGTGCCGTCGGGGAACCGGCTCGACAGGCACGCGCCCGCGGGCTTGTCCCATGTGCTCAGGCCCATCGCCTTGCTCAGGGCGCGGATGTCGGCCTTGGTCAGCCCGGCGTCGATGAGCGGCGCCCGCACGGCCCGCTCGTCGGCGGCGCGCATGCCGGGGCGGTGATCCCCCAGGTCATCGGGGATGGCGCCGTAGCACAGCACGCCCTGACCCAGCGCGGCCGCCTCGATGGCGGCGACGTCGAACAGCTCGGCCTTGCAGTGGTAGCAGCGGTCGCCGGTGTTGGCGCGGTACCCGGGGCGCGCCATCTCGTAGGTGCGCACCTCGTGCATGTGGGCGCCGATGCCCTGGGCGAAGGCCCGCGCCTCGTCGAGCTCCCAGGGCGCGAGGCTGTCCGAGATGGCGGTGAGCGCGATGGCGCGCGCCCCCAGCTCGTCCACCGCCACCTTCAGCAGGAAGGCGCTGTCCACGCCGCCCGAGTAGGCCACGATGACCCGCTCCATGGCGCGCAGCTGCGTGCGCAGCCGCGCCAGCTTGTGTGCCAACCCCTCGTCCATGCTCAGCGCGCCTCCGGCCGGTGGATCCGCGTGAACGCGGACCGCGGCGAATCCCACAGGTAGCGCGCCAGATCAACCGCCCTGCCGCGCGTCAGCCCCACCACCCACAGCTCGACCCCAGGCCACAGCGGGCCTGTGGGCCCGGTGAACGCGGCGCGATCCGTGGCGCTCAGCGCCGCCGGGCCGTCGGGGTGGCTGTGGTAGATGGCCGCCAGGGCCTCAAGGCCGCGGGCGCCGCGGATCAGGGCGCCGGGGGCGATCTCGAAGGCCAGCGTCGGCTCGGCCGCCTGGTTCGCAGCGGGCTCAACCCGCACCCCGCTGGGCCCACGCCACACCAGACCGCAGCACTCCTGTGGGGCCCGCGCCTCGGCGTCGGCGCGCACGGCGGCCAGGGTGGCCGAGGGCGGCCAAGGCGGCGCAGGCAGGGTGGGGGTGTTGGAGCGCAACTGCTCGGAAAGACTAGATAAAGTACATGTAGGCGGGGCCGCCGCGGCTGATGCCTGCGCGCTCGGCGCGGGTGACCAGATCGGCGATGCTGTACTCATCGAAGATCGCCGCGATCCGGCTGGTGATCTCGCCCCACACCGTGGCGGGGATGCAGCGCGCGTCGCGGGGGCAGGCGCTGTGCAAGGCGGCGCCGTCGTCGCCCGCGCAGAAGCTCGACTCCAACGGGCCATCGGTGGCGCGCACCACGTCGCCCAGCGTGATCTCGGCAGGGGCCTTGAGCAGGAAGTAGCCGCCGTTGCGGCCGCGCTTGCCGTCCACGATCTCGGCGCGCTTGAGGTCCTGAAAGATCTGCTCCAGGAAGCGGGCCGGGATGTCCTGCCGCTCGGCGATCTGCCGGACCTGGGTGGGCTCGCCGTCGCTGTGAAAGGCGATGTCGAACAGCGCCAGGGTGGCGTAGCGGCAGCGAGTCGAGAGCTTCATGGCAGGAGTGTGGCGCGGGGCGGGGTGGCGATCAACCGCGGGCCGCCCGGTCGGCCTTCAGGCGGCGCACATGCTCCTCGGCGGCGGTGGCGCGGCGCTCGGCGTCTGCGGCCGCCTGGCGTGCCGCCAGCAGGGCGGCGCTGAGGGCCCGCTGTGCGTCGGCGGTCTCGGGCCCGTCGCCGCCCGGGCCCCGGCGCTCGAACTCCAGCCGCAGCACCCGCAGGTTCTCGTCGGCGAGCCGGCGGGCGGCCTGGGCCTCATCGCGGCGCTCCTCGGCGTCGAGCAGGGCGGCGTTCAGCAGCCGGTGCATCTGCTCGTGGGCGGCGAGCATACCCTCGAGGTCCGTCACGCGGCGGGTGCGGAGCGCCAGCTCCTCCCGGGTCCGCCGGCTGGCCTCTTCCAGCGCGGCGCGGCCCAGCTCGGCGCGGGCAGCGTGCCGGCGGGCCTCGCCCAGGCGCTCTCGGAGCGCGGCGCGGTCGGTCAGCGCGGCCTCGGCCGACGCGGTGATCTCAGCGGCGGCCTGCTGCTCGGCCACGCGCAGCGCGCGCTCGGCGTCGAGGGCTGCCTGCAGCGCGGCGATCTGTGCCGCCTGCGCGGCGTCGCCGCTGACCGTGACCGGCGGCGCAGGGGCTGCCGCCTCCTGGGCCTCGGCCTGCAGCACCGCCAGCGCCGCCCCCAGCTCTCGGGCCCGCCGCCCCAGGGCGTCGCGCTCAGCCACGGCGGCGGTCCACAGCGCGCGATCCGCTACGGCCCCTTCGCTGGCCCGCCGCGCAGCCTCCTGGGCGGTGGCGAGCCAGGCCTCGATGGCGTCCCCGTCCGAGGAGGGCGGGGGGGCGCCGGCCCCGTGCAGCGGCGCCAGCGCCTTCAGGGTGGCCTCGAACGCGGTGAGGGTCATGCCCAGCACCCGCCGCACGGCGTCGCGCTCGGCCAGCACGGCCTCGCGGTCGGTCGCCTGCTCGTTGACGGTGAGCAGCCGCGCGCGCAGCGCGTCGACCTCGGCGCCCATGGCGGCCCGGGCGGCCTCAAACCGAGCGCGCACGGCGTCCGCGCGCCGATCCGCCACCCGGCGCTCGGCCAGCTCAGCGCGGACCGCGTCGTAGTCGGCCTGCAGGCTGGCGTGCTCGGCGGCGGCCGCCGCGTGGCCCTTGACCTCGGCCAGCGCCGCGTCCCGTGCGGCCTCGGCGGCCGCCAGCCGGGCCTCGAGGGGCGCGAGCTCGGCCTCGACGGTGTCGGTCCGCGCCTTCATCGCCTCGGCGGCCGTCATGGCCGCGTCTCGGGCGGCCTCGGCCTCAGCCAGGCGCGTGTCCGCCTCGGCGAGGCGGCGCTCCATGTCGCTGAACTGAGCCATCGCGCCCTGCAGCAGCGCCTGCGCCTCATCGGCGCGGGTCTGGGCGTCGGCGAGCGCCGCCGCGATGGCGGGATCGGCCGCGGGCTCGCTGGCGTCGTCCGGGGCGCCGGGCACCGTGCACACGAGCGCGGGCGCCGCGATGACCGCGTGCATCGCCCCCAGGAAGATCTGCAGGTCGTCGGTCTCGCCGCCGTCCAGCACCACCGCGCGGGTGGGCACCTTGCCCGCCACGAGCGCCTGGGCGCGCCGCGCCGTCAGGGCGGTGACGTGGGCCATCGCGTCCAGGGCCGGCCCGCGGGCGCCACAGATGTAGACCCCCTGCCGCTTGAGGATCCGCAGCACGTCCTCGGCCGGCGCGTCGCCGTCGGGATCGACGATCAGATCCTTGCTGTTGGTGCGCTCCGCGAAGTCGGGCCGCAGCCGCAGCGGGGCGCCGAGCCCGGTCTTGCCCACCGGGGCGTCCGGATCGGCGCCTGGGATCACCGCCACCAGCTCGCGGAGATCGGCCTCGGCGAGCATCTGCAGGGCGTCGAACCGGGCGCCGACGAGCAGCACCCGGCGGCCATCGGCGAAGGCGCGGGAGACCGCACGGACCAACAGCTCGGTGGCATCAGACACGGCGGACTCCAGGGGCCCAGAGGGTGGGGCGGTGATAGCCGGGCCGGGTGGCGGTGTCAACGTGGGTGGGCCCCCGTTGACGGCCCGCCGCGCTGGCGGGCACGCTCCCGCCATGCACGTGCGCCCCTTCCTCATCATGGTCGGTCTCGCGGTGTCCGCCTGTGCGGCGGATCCGACGCAGCGGCTGATCGACCTCGAGGGCCCGCGCCGTGCGATGGCGCCGCCGGGGCCCTGGCGGGTGGCGGTGACCGCCACCGAGGGCCGGCCGCGGCTGTGGGCCGCCATCGACGACGCGGCCTTCGCCGAGCGGCCGCTCTCATGGGTGCAGGGGGTCTGGGTGGGGGCCCTGCCGGCCGCGCCCGACGGCGCGGTGCTGCGCTACTACGCCACCCTGGGGGGTGAGCAGCTCCCGGCGACCGGCCCCCGCGTGGTCCCCATCCGCTCGCCCCGGGCCCCCGACGCGGGGAACACCGCCGACGCCTGTACCCTGCAGTTCCTGACGCCAGGGGGCGATGTCGTCTTGGGGCCCGAAGCCGACGAGGCGCCGCAGGCCGGGCTGCAGATCACCGTCGCGGTCGCGACCGAGGGCCTGATGGACGGGGACACGGTGCGGCTGAGCTGGGGTCCACGCGGTACGACCGGGCGGGTGGTGGACGGCCAGGCCGCCTTCGAGGGGGTCACGCTGGCCGAGGGGGTGCAGCGGCTGGTGGCGGACGCCCAGGCGCCCGGGGGGCTGCCGTGCCAGGCGGCGCTCAGGGTCGTGGTGCGAACGCCGCCCTGATGCGCGCCTTGAACGCGTCCAGGGCCGGGCCCTTCTGCGGGCCCTTCTGGGCGTGCTGCAGGCCGTTCAGGCCGTCCTTGCCCAGGTCGGCCAGGGCCAGCCCGCCCAGATCGCGCACGATGGTGGGGGTCTCGCCCCGGCGATCCACCGCGAACTTCCCCTGGGCCATGCCGACCACGTAGTGCAGCCCCTTGGCGGGATCGTGGTCGAGGAACAGCAGCACCTCTTCGCCCACCTTGAGCGTCGCGTTGCCGACGACCGTCTGGCCAATGCCGTCCACCGTGCCGCCCAGCTGACGGATCTGGATCACGGCGCCGGCGGTGTGCGGGCCCTTCAGCGGGTCGAGGATCTCGACCTTCGTGACGGTGTAGATGCGCGACTTGCCCTCGTTCCAGGCGGCGGTGCGCTCGGTCACCCGCCCATGCACCACCACGTCCGCCTCGCGGGCCATCTGCTCGACGCCCAGCGCCTGCACGATGGTCGCGGTGGCCGGCGTGGCCACCAGCAGGAAGAGACTCAGCATCGCCAGGATTCTCATGATCAGCACCTCCGCGCCCCGCCGACGGCGGGTCGCGCCTTGGATTCATCCCGGCGACGGCGGCGTCGCCACCCCAGCACGGTCAGACACGCGAGCCAATATAGCGGCATCGGGGCGTCGGCGGCAGCCGGTGTGGCGACGCAGCCCAGGGGGCCGGCGCCGCCACCGCCGCCGCCGTTGCGGACAGTGACCGTGGGCCGGCCACCGTCGACCTCTGCCGGGGCGAGGCCACCGTCTGGCACGGGCACGAAGCCACCGCCACCGCCTTGACCACCGGCAGCGCCCGAGCCGCCTGCGCCGCCGGCGCCGCCGGATCCACCGACCCCGCCCGAGCCACCGACCCCACCAGTCCCGCCCGAGCCGCCGACCCCGCCCGCCCCTCCGGCGCCGCCGGCGCCGCCGGCGCCGCCCTCTTCCGGGAAGCAGGCGTCGCCGCTGCAGAACCAGCCCGCCGGGCAGTCCGCGCGCGCGGCGCACGCCTGGCTGCACTGGCCCCCGTCGCCCACAGCCACGCACACGAATGACGCGCACGACAGGGCGCTGTCGCACGGCGCGCCGAAGGCGTCCGCGCCGGGCGCGCACAGGCCCAGCCCGTCGCCAAAGTCGCGGCAGGCGCGGCCCCCGGCGCAGCCGGCGTCCCGCACCGGGTCACAGACCTGCGCGCAGACGCCCGGGCCGGTCTCCAGGGGCAGGCACAGCAGCCCGCCGGCGCACAGCCCGTCTGCCGTGCAGGGCTGGCCCACCGCGGGGCCTGTCGTGGGCAGGCAGATCCAGTCCTCGCCGCCCAGCGGGGTGCAGCCGCGACCCCGCGGGCACGGGCCCAGCGGCTCACACGGCGCCCG
>JAUHVS010000304.1 GCA_030424955.1 bacterium
GCGCCGCCTCAAGATCGGCGACATGCCGCCGGCGGCGCAGCCGCAGCCGACCCGCGAGGCGTTGGGTGCGCTGGTGAGCTGGGCGAGCTGTGGCGCCGAGACCGTCGCGGGCATGGCGCCGGGCGGCATCGACGCGAGCGCGCCGCTGCTGCCCGCGCCCGCTGAGCCGCCCGCTGGGGCCGATCAGTTCGACCTGCGCAGCGAGGGCTTCCAGGTCCCCCAGAGCGACGATCACTACGAGTGCTTCGTGTTCCGCGCGCCCACCGAGGCCACGCGCTTCATCCAGCGCATCGAGCCGCTCATCGACGACAGCCGGGTGGTGCACCACCTGGTGCTGATGCGCGGCGGCGAGGATCGCGCGCCGGGCTCGTCGTGGTCCTGCTACATGCTGCAGCGCGAGGTGTACGCGTGGGCCCCGGGCATGGGGCCGCTGCACTTCGCCGAGGGCGGGATGCGCCTCGAGCCGGGGCAGTCGTACATCCTGCAGGTGCACTACAACAACCGCGGGGGGCACGACACCGCCGACCGCAGCGGCGTGCGCATCTACCACGGGCCGCCCGAGGGCCCCGAGATCGGGCTGGTGACCCTGGGCAGCAACAACTTCAGCGTGCCGGCCAACAGCCGCGCCGCGGTGGAGGGCCACTGCACGCTCCCGCAGGCCACGCAGATCCTCGCCAGCTGGCCGCACATGCACGAGATCGGCGCAGGCTTCGACGGCTACGTCGTGAAGCCCGACGGCTCGGAGGCCGAGCTCGTGCGCCTGCGCGGGTGGGACTTCGAGGCGCAGTTCGTCTACGACACGCCCATGGCGCTGAGCGCAGGGGACCGCATCGTCACGACCTGCCAGTTCGACAACGTGCTGGATCGGCGGGTGAACTTCGGCGCCGATACCGACGACGAGATGTGCTTCAACTTCGTCTATCACACGCCCCCGCTGCCCTGGAATTACTGCAACGAGCCGGCGCCGCCCGACGACGGCGCGCCGTACCCGGCCGGGGACTGCGCGCCCGAAGGCTGGGCCGACGTCGCCGCGCCCTTCTTCCGCGGGGCGCTGGCCACGGGCGAGGCGGCGCCGCTGGTGGGCGACGACGCGGCCCCCGGGCTCTACCGCGTGCAGGGCGCGACGGTGCGCGTGCCCTTCACCGACACGCCGGCGGGGGCCCTGGACCTCGACAACAGCTACGTGCTCGGGCGCGGCTTCGTGGGGCTGGGCGAGGGCCGCGCCAACCTCGACCTCAACACCATCGTGCACATCCAGACCGAGACCGGGCTGAGCTATGACCTGCCGTTCTCGCGCAGCGTGGGATCGGCGCTGACGGCGCTGGGCATGGGGCGCTTCGGGGTGGCCGTGGACTGCGGCGAGCTGGCCGCCAGCGAGATCGAGCTCGCGGCGCGGCCCGACGGCAGCGTCGAGCTGCGGGTGGCCGAGCCGGTCTCGGACGCGCTGTCGCTGACCATTGTGCTGACGCTGGTGCCCGCCGACGGTTGACGTGACGCGCGGCGTGCCTACCATCGGGCGCGACCCACGCCGGCCCTGCCGAATCCCCTAGGCGGACTCGTGCCGGGAACGCCCGGCGGCCATCACAACCGACCCCACGCAAGGAGCCATCATGGCCTTCTCCCTGCCCGCGCTGCCCTACTCGAAGGACGCCCTCTCCCCCCACATCTCGGCGGAGACCCTCGAGTTCCACCACGGCAAGCACCACCAGGGCTACGTCACCAAGCTGAACGCGGCCGTCGAGGCGGACGCCTCGCTGCAGGGCAAGAGCCTTGAGGACATCATCGCCAGCACCAGCGGTGGCGTGTTCAACAACGCGGCCCAGGTGTGGAACCACACCTTCTACTGGCACAGCATGAGCCCCAACGGCGGCGGCGCGCCCACCGGCGCCATCGCCGACGCCATCGACGCGGCCTTCGGTGACTTCGACAGCTTCAAGGCGGCCTTCAGCGCGGCGGCCGGCGGTCAGTTCGGCTCCGGCTGGGCCTGGCTGGTCCAGAGCGCCGACGGCAAGCTCGAGATCACCACCACCGGCAACGCGGGCACCCCGCTGACCGACGGCGTGACCCCGATCCTCACCTGCGATGTGTGGGAGCACGCGTACTACGTGGACTACCGCAACGCCCGCCCCGCCTACATCGAGGCCTGGTGGAAGCTGGTGAACTGGGACTTCGCCAACAAGAACCTGGGCTGAGGATCTCCGCGCTGCGGCGCGGTGACAGCCTACGCGGTGCCGCCGGTCCTTCGGGACAGGGCACCGTGAAGACAAGGGAGAGCGGGGCCTGTGCCTGCTCTCCCTTTTCTTTTGGGTGGGGCTCGCTTATCGAAGTGCTTGTTGATGTCTCGCGTCAGTCGCCGCTGATGCAGGCGTTGACCCCGCCGCAGTCGCCCTGGGCCTCCAGGGCACACCCGTACTCGTCGCGGGTCAGGCTGGCGCAGCCCGCGAGGCAGAAGTTGCGGTCGCCGAAGCCCAGGCACTCTTGCAGCACGTTGTCGCAGAAGGCGGCGCACTCGTCGGCGCTGGGCCGGAACTCCCGGCCGCCCTCGCACAGCGGGGCCAGCTCGCGGTTGTTGCGGTAGACGAGCTGGCGCACCTCGCCACAGGTCGCGGCCTCGACGAACTCGACCTCGGCCGCGGTGGGGGGATCGGCGAGGCAGCCGGCGGTGCAGTTGGTCGAGAGGCTCGGCGGGATGATCCGCGGCGGGCACGCCTCCTCGAGGCAGCCCTGGATGCGGCCACAGCTGCGCGCGCACAGGGCCTGACCCTCGGGGTCGCCGAAGCAGGCGAGGCGGGCGGCGCAGCGCGGGGTGAACTGCACGCACTGCAGGTTGGCGTCGGTCCAGGTGTCGCGGCAGTCCGCGGCACAGGCGGCCACGTCCACGGCGGGATCGCAGGGCGCGATGCGGTCGCGGCACAGCAGCTCGCAGACGGCCTCGGGGTCGTTGTCGCAGCGGGCGTCCACCTCGGGGTACCAGCCGCGCACCAGGGCGGTGACCTCATCGCAGCGCGGGCCGAAGAGCTGCATCAGCGTCTCGGGATCGTAGGGCTCGCGGAAGCAGGCCTCGACGCAGGCCGCCTGGAACCCCTCCGTGAGGGCGCCCGGCGCACACGACAGGTTGATGCACTGGGCCTGGCGCTCGCAGGCCTGGCGGCACTGCTGCTCCACCGGCGGGGGCCCGGGCGCGTCGTCGAAGCAGGCGCCCAGGGCGTCGCAGGCGCGGCCGGCGCCCTGGATGCACGCGCGCAGCTCGCGGGGGGCGTCCTGGCACAGGGTCACGCACTCCCGGTCGCTGAGGGGGTAGTTGCAGGCCCGGAAGGGGGCACACAGGCCGCACGGGTCGGGGCGGCCGCCGTCGGGATCGGGCACCTGGGCGTCGACCGTGCCCGCGTCGGGCTCGACCATGGCGTCGACGAAGACCGTCGCGTCCACGGGCTCGCCGGCGTCCACCGTGTCCCCCAGGTCGGCGCCTGCGCTGCCATCGGCCCCGCCGCCCACGCCCTGGGCGTCGACCTGCGGCTCGGGCTCCGGCGTGGCCTCGGTGGTCTCGGCGACACAGCCAGCGAGCGCGACCGCTGCCGCCACCCAAATCCATCGCGTCATGACGTGTCCTCCCCCGTGTGATCCACGGGGCAGGATAGCAGGTCAGCCCTTGAGCAGCAGGCTCGCGTCCACGGCGCCGTCGAGGGCGGCGCGCACGGCGGCGGCAGGCTGGCCGCTGAGGGCCGCGGCCTCGGCCACCGTCAGCCCGTCGTGGGCGACCTTGATCGCGAAGAGCCAGTCGGGGTGGCCCGCGTGGAACACCGTGACCTCGTCGGCCGGGCGGCGGCAGGCCAGCACCAGGCTCTCGGCCGCAGGGGGCGGGGGCGCCGGCTCGCCCCGGCCCAGCGCGATGGCCCACGGCACCAGCGCGAAGGGGGACTGCAGGATCGCCAGCGTGGGGTTCAGCGCCCAGCCGCCGGCGGGCACGGCGGGCCACGGCGTCGGGTCGTGGCGGACCTCTGCGAGGGTCCACTCAAGCTCGGCCAGCGCCCGGCGGGGGGCGTCGAGGGCCGCCACGTCGGCGAGCCAGGCCGGGAAGGCGGCCGCGGCGTCATCCAGGCGCCAGTGGTGGGCCGGGTGAGCGTCGACGTAGCGGTCGACGAGCGCGTCCCAGGCGGCAGGGGCGGTGGCGGCGCGGGTGAGGCCGAAGTTGGCGGCGACGGCGCTGCGCACGTGCCCGCGGACGAAGCGGCGGTAGATGGCGAGGCGGCCCGGCGCGACCCCCAGCGCGGCGGCCGCGGCGTGCACGTCAGGGCCCCCGCGGACGGCGCGGTGGATCCACGTGTGCACGTCGGCGAGCCGGATCTCGGGACCGCTCACAGGCGGCCCCCCGGGCCGGCCGGGCCGAGGACGGCCTGGGCCGCGGCGCGGGCGCGGGCGTTCTCGGCCAGCAGTACGGGCAGGGCCGGCAGGTCGTTGTCCCACTCGAAGAGCGTGCTCACGGGGCCAATGCGCCGCAGCACCCGCTGGTACAGGGCCACGACCGGGTCGATCATGGGCGCGCCGTGGGTGTCGATGATGACGTCCCCCAGATCCGTGTGGCCGGCGAGGTGGATCTGCTGCACCGCGTGGGCCGGCAGCCCGTCGACAAAGGCGTCGGGGTCGCCGCCGGGGTGGTTGGCGCAGTTCACATAGACGTTGTTGATGTCCAGCAGCAGCCGCACGCCCGTGCGGTCGATGAGCCGCTGCCAGAAGGTCAGCTCGTCCATCGGCTGGCCGGCGTACTGGATGTAGTAGCTGGGGTTCTCGAGGGCGAAGGGCACGTCGGGCAGCGCCCCCCGCACGGCGTCGATGCGCCGGCTGACGTGGTCCAGGGCCTCGACGGTGCGGGGCACCGGGATGAGGTCGTGGAAGGCCTCGCCGTGGGCGCCCGAGAAGCACAGGTGGTCGGAGATCCAGCGCGCGCCGGTGTCGTGGGCGAGGGCAGCGACCGCGGCCAGGTAGTCCCGATCCAGGGGATCGAGGCCGCCGATGTTCAGCGCCGTGCCGTGCAGCACGATGGGGCGCCGGGCGGCGGCACGTCGCGCAGCGCGCCGGCCCGGGCCGGGGCTCAGGTGGTTCTCGGTGAGCAGCTCAAAGAAGTCGACGCCCGCAGCCGGGGCCAGCCCCTGCGGATCGTCGAGCAGGGCGGGCCAGTGGGCGCGGCGCAGGCCGATCCCGTGGCCCAGGCAGGGCCCCGCCGCCTGTGGCCGGGGTGGGTCGGTGGAGGCGGCGGGGGGCACGTCAGCTCAGCCGCCGCACTTCTTGTCGCCGCCGCACTTCTTCTCGCCGCCGCAGGCGTGCTCGGCCGCCGGCGCGGCCTCGCCCTCGGCCTTGGGGGCGTCCGCTGCGGGGGCCTCGCCGCCGCACTTGCCCTCGCCACCGCACTTGCCCTCGCCGCCGCAGCCGCCCTCGCCGCCGCACTTGTGCTCCGCGGCCTTCTGCGCCTGCGCGCCGCCGCCGCCACAGCCGGTGAGGGCGAGGCCGCCGAGGCTCAAGCCAAAGGCCACGGTGCTGATCGCGAGCTTCTTGCTCTGCATGGTGAACTCCTGATGCTGAATGAGAAGGGTTGAGGGTCACGGGGCGCTGGGGCGCCCCACCGGGCACCGCGTCGCCCAGTGTGGGCCTTGACCGGCGCAGCCCCCTCTACGGGAGGGCCGAAGGTGCGTTACTGTTCTATTTCCGATTCGTGCTTGCAGGCAACGGAGGAGTGGATGGCCGACCCAGTTGTCGTGACGTGTGCCCTGACCGGGGTGTTGACGGACCCAGCGCAGCACCCCGTGCCCGTGACCGCGGCGCAGATGGCGGCCGAGGCGCGCCGCGCGTTTGAGGCGGGCGCGACGGTGATGCATTGCCACTTCCGCGACCAGCGGCCGGGCATGGGGCACCTGCCCACGTGGGACCCGGACGTGGTCGCCGAGATCGTGCACGCCATCCGCGAGGCCTGCCCCGGGGTCATCATCAACCTGTCGACAGGGGTGATGGGCAAGGACATCAGCGGGCCCGTGGCCTGCCTGGAGCGGGTCAAGCCCGAGATGGCCGCCCTCAACGCCGGCTCGCTGAACTACCTGAAGCTGCGGCGCAACGGGGCCTGGGCCTGGCCGCCCATGCTCTTCGACAACAGCGTGCGCAAGATCGAGCAGTTCCTGGCGGTGATGGATCGCCACCGGATCGTGCCGGAGTGCGAGTGCTTCGACACCGGTATCGTGCGCTCGGTGGGCATGTTCCACCGCAAGGGCATGCTGGGCGAGACGGCCCACGTGTCGCTGGTGATGGGCGTGGCCAGCGGCATGCCGGCGAAGGCGGCCTGGCTGCCCCTGCTCGTCGATGAGCTGCCCCCGGGGGCCAAGTGGCAGAGCATCGTGATCGGGCGCGACGAGGTGTGGCCCGTGCACCAGCGCACCGCCGAGCTGGGCGGCCACCTGCGCACGGGCGTCGAGGACACCTTCTACCTGCCCGACGGATCGAAGACCGACGGCAACGGCCCGCTCATCGAGGCCCTGGTGGCCGTCGCGCGGGCCGCGGGGCGCGAGCCCGCCAGCCCCACCGAGGCCCGGCGGATCATCGGCGTGCTGCCGGAGCTCCTGGCGTGAGCCGGCCGCTGCCGAGCCGGGTGGACCGGCGCGACGCGGTGTTTGAGGCCAACTACGCCGCCAACGCGGCGGGGGTGGCGCGGCTCACCGAGGCCCTGGCCGAGGCGCGGCAGGGGGGCGGCGAGAAGTACCAGCTGCGCCACCAGGCCCGCGGCAAGCTGCTGCCCCGCGAGCGGGTGGAGCAGCTGCTGGATCGCGACAGCCACTTCCTCGAGCTGTGTCCGCTCGCGGGCTACAAGGTGGGCGGCGGCGTGCGGCCGGGGGCGTCGGTCATCGGCGGCGTGGGGGTGGTCGCGGGGGTCGAGTGCCTCATCAACGCCACCGAGAGCACGCTCAAGGGCGGCGCGATGAACGAGTACTCGGTGCTCAAGAGCCGCCGGCTCGCCGAGATCGCCGCCGAGAACGACCTGCC
>JAUHVS010000305.1 GCA_030424955.1 bacterium
CAGGGCCCGATCCAGGAGCGGGGCTTCAACGCCGTCGCGCGCCTCGTCGAGGATCTGGGCTCACGGGAGTACCGCCGAACGGGGCGCAGCTGGCTGGATCACACCACCATCGTGGGCTTCAGCGAGTTCAGCCGCACGCCGCTGCTCAACGACCGCGGGGGCCGCGACCACCACCTGGGCAACGCGTGTTTCCTGCTGGGTGGCGGGGTGCGGGGCAACCAGATCATCGGGTCGTCGAGCGACGTGGGCATGGATCCCACCACGACCGACCTCGCTACGGGCCGCACCAGCCCCGAGGGGGAGGTCATCCGCCCCGAGCACGTGCTGCAGACCCTGCTGTCCGAGGTGGGGATCACCGACGAGCCGGACCTGCGCGTGCCCCCCATCCCCGCCCTGCTCCGCGCCTGATCGCAGGGCGCCGGCCCGTGGTCGGTGCGTGGTGGGCGGGCGCGGCCCGTCCCGGATGGCGCGGCGTCAGTCCTGCCAGCGGGGCAGGCACAGGCTGACCACCGTGCCCTGGCCCGGCTCGCTCTCGAGCTTCAGGTCGCCGCCGTGGGCCTGGATGATGCCCAGGGTGACCGACAGGCCCAGCCCCGTGCCCTTGCCCTCCGGCTTCGTCGAGAAGAAGGGATCGCAGACGCGGTCGATGATCTCGGCGGGGATGCCCTCGCCCTGATCACGCACCTGCAAGGCGATCTGGTCGCCCGCTTCGACGTAGGTGACGCGGACCTCGGCCTCGGGCGGCGAGGCGTGGATGGCGTTGATGATGACGTTCATCACCGCCTGCATCAGCTGGGAGCGATCACCCATGGCCCGCGGCGGGGTCTCGGGGACGTCCTGCTCGAACTGCACCCGCCGCTTGTGGGCGTGCGGGCTGGCCAGGAGCATGCAAGAGGCCACCACGTCGGGCAGGTTGACCGCCGTCTGCGACGGGGTCACCGGGCGCGCGAAGTTGAGCAGCGCGGTGACGATGTTCTGCATGCGCTCCAACCCGTCCACCACGGTGTCGAAGTACATCTCGCGGCGGTCCGGGCCGACCTTCCCGGCGCGGAGCGCGGTGACGCAGGCCTTCACGCCCGCCAGCGGGTTGTTGATCTCGTGGGCGACGCCCGCCGCCAACATGCCCACCGACGACAGCTTCTCGGCCTGCAACATCCGCGCGTGCTCGCGCACGATGCGGTCGTTGGCCGCCGCCAGCTCGTCCACCGCCGCGGCGAGCCGGCGCTCGGTCTCTTTGTGCTCGGTGATCTCGGTGCGGATCGCCAGGTACTGGTAGGCGCGCCCCCGCCGATCGACGAAGGGCACGATGGTGGTGGCGACCCAATACAGCCGACCGTCTCTGGCGCGGTTGCAGACGTCGCCCTTCCACACCCGGCCGCTGCCGATGGTCGCCCACATCTGCTTGAAGAACTCGGGCGGGTGGTGGCCCGAGTTGACGACGGCGTGGGTCTGGCCGACGAGGTCATCGCGGTCATGGCCGCTGATGGCGCAGAAGGTGTCGTTGACGTGGATGATCACGCCGCGGCGGTCGGTGATGGCGAGGATGCTCGCCTGGTCCAAGGCGAAGCGCAGCTCGTGCAGCCGCTTCAGGGCGTCGCGGAGCATCGGCAGGTTGTCGTCAGAGGCGTCCGCTGCGTCCACGAAGGCGCCGCTCAGGCGAGCCCCACAGACGCCACCGTCCGCGTCCCGTAGCAGCACCTGATGCCAGAGCACCCGGCGCTCCACGCCACACGCCATCAGGATGTCGTCGACGGCCTGCGGGGTGTCCACGTCCGACGCGACGAAGGCCAGGTAGTGGGCCCGCGAGGCGTCGCGGTCGGCAGGCCGCGCGAAGCGCTCGAACCAGTCCTGCCCGAGCACGTCCGTGTCGGTGCAGCACAACAGCCGCTCCCCCTCGACGTCGAGGTAGAGCACCCGCCCCTTCGGGTCGAGCTCAACGAGCAGGTCCTGGGAGGTCTCGCTGTACACCGGACGGGAAGGTAACGAATTTCCAGCGGGCGGTACAGACCCGTGACGTTTGCCAGATATGTCGTCGTTTCGCATGGTCAAACGGTCTGCGAGAAGCGCCCGCGGGCGCCCTCGGGGGCCAGGTACTCGTCGAAGGGCATCGCCACATTTCGCAGGAAGATCCGCCCCAGATCGGTCACCCGCAGGCCGTCCTCGGTGGGGGCCACCAGGCCATCGGCCACGAGGGGCTTCAGGGCCGCCAGGGCGTCCGCGAAGTGGTGCCGATCGTCCGCCGTCAGCGTCACCGACAGGTTGCACATCAGCTGCGTGATCAGGGTGCGGCGGCGCAGATCCTCGGCCGACAGGTGCATGCCCCGCACGGTGGGCAGCCGGCCCTCGGCCAGCGCCGCGTGGTACTTGGGCAGGGTGCGCACGTTCTGCGTGTAGGCGCCGCCGACGTCGCTGATGGCGCTCACGCCGAAGGCCACGGTGTCCTGGGCCGCCTGCACCGTGTAGCCCTGGAAGTTGCGCCACAGGCGCCCCTCGGACTGGGCCCGCGCGAGCTCATCGTCGGGCCGGGCGAAGTGATCCATGCCGATGGCCGCGTAGCCCGCGGTGGCGAAGGCCTTCCACGCCTGCCGCAGCAGGTCCAGCTTGGCCCGCCCCTTGGGCAGGGTGTCGCCGTCGATGCGGTTCTGGTGCGGGCGCAGGGTGGGCAGCCACGCGAAGGAGTAGACGGCGATGCGGTCGGGCGCGAGCTCGATGATGCGGTCGAGGGTGTCGCTCCAGGTGCGGTGGTCCTGGTGAGGCAGGCCGTAGATCAGGTCGAAGTTGATGCTGCTGAAGCCGAGCCCCCGGGCGTACTCCAGCGCCTCGATGGTCTGCTCGACCGTCTGATGGCGGCCGATGGCCTCCTGCACCTGGGGGTCGAGATCCTGCACGCCCAGCGACAGCCGGTTGAACCCCAGATCGCGCAGGGCCTTGAGCTGGTCGAGGCTGGTGGTGACCGGGTTGATCTCGACGCTGACCTCGGCATCGGGCGCGAGGGTGTAGTGCTTGAGCAGGCTGCCCCAGAGCGTCTCGAGCCGCGGGATGTCGAGGAAGGTCGGCGTGCCGCCGCCCCAGTGCACCTGACCCAGGGTACGCCGGTCGCCCAGGTGCTCGGCCGTGAGCGCCATCTCGGTGGCGATGTCGCGCAGGTACGGATCGGCCTTGGCCTTGCTCTTGGCGACGATGACGTTGCAGCCGCAGTAGTGGCAGAGGTGCTCGCAGAAGGGCACGTGCATGTAGACGCTCAGGGGCGCCTCGGGCTGCTGGGCGGCGCGCTTGAGCGCCGTGATGTGGTCATCGACGCCGAAGTCGTCATGCCACACCGGCACCGTGGGGTAGCTGGTGTACCGGGGGCCGGTGACGTTGTAGCGGACCAGGAGCTCTTCGGAGACGCTGGGGACCTGCACGGTGGTGACCTCTGACGGTAGCGGGCGGGTGGCGATCCCGGCGATGGGCGACCCTCCATTCAAGCGGCGTGCCGAAGTCTGAGGAGCTTGGCCGCGGCTCGGTCTGGTTCCGTGGGTACCGTATGGTGACGGCGAATGGGGCGAGTGTTACGAATAGCGCGCACGCGGCGGGCGAGGGGCCCCCAACCGGGTGTGCCGCACCCGCCTGCAAGTTGGTACGGCGCCTGCTTAGGGGAACCTGAATACCCGCGCGACCCACGAGGATATCGATGCTAGACGTGCTGCTGGTCGACGACGAGCCGACCATTCGCCTGTCGATCGGCGACGCCATCGCCGACGCCGGACACCGGGTGACCCTGGCGTCCGATGGCGCCGAGGCCCTGGAGCGCATCAAGGCGCGGGTCTTCGATGTGGTGGTGTCCGACATCCGCATGCCCAAGCTCGACGGGCTGACCCTCTTCCGGCGCACCCGCGAGATCTCGCCCGAGACCGACGTGATCCTGGTGACCGCGTATGGTGCCGTGGACGACGCCGTGCTGGCCCTCAAGGAGGGCGCGCGGGACTACCTCACCAAGCCCTTCGACACACAGGAGCTCTTGCTGCGGCTGGAGCGCCTGGCCGAGCGGCACGATCTCAAGCGGCAGCTGTCGGCGGCGCGGACCGAGCTCGCGCGTCGCGACACCAGCCGGGACATCGTGGGCAAGTCGCCGCCCATGGTGCGGCTCGCGGATCGCATCGAGACCATCGCAGAGTCCGAGGCGTCGGTGCTGGTCCTCGGCGAGAGCGGGACGGGCAAGGAGCTGGTGGCGCGGCGGCTGCACGAGCTGAGCCCGCGGCGCGACGCCCCCTTCGTGGCCGTCCACTGCGCGGCCTTCCCCGAGACCCTCATCGAGGCCGAGCTGTTCGGGCACGAGCGGGGCGCCTTCACCGGCGCGGTGCGGCGCCGGGACGGGCGCTTCAAGATCGCGGACGGCGGCACCCTGTTCCTGGACGAGGTCGCCGAGATCCCGCTGCCGGCGCAGGCCAAGCTGCTGCGGGTGCTGCAAGAGGGCATCATCGAGCCGCTGGGCACCTCGACCCCGGTGCGCGTCAGCGTGCGGGTCGTGTCGGCCACCCACCGCGACCTCAAGCAGCGCATCGCCGCCGGCCTGTTCCGCGAGGATCTCTACTATCGGCTCAACGTCCTCGACATCCGGGTGCCGCCGCTCCGGGAGCGCCGCGGGGATCTGCCCCTGCTGACGGAGCACTTCCTGGCGCACTTCGCCAAGGATCCCGACGCCCCGCCCAGCCTGTCGCCGCGCTCGTGGGCCGCCCTGACCAACTACGAGTTCCCCGGCAACGTGCGCGAGCTTGAGCACGCCGTGCAGCACGCCGTGGTGCTCTCCCGCGGGCACGAGATTCACCTCGAGCACCTGCCCCGCGACATTGTGGGCCGCGACAGCGAGGTCCCGGGCGTGGCGTCCGAGGACGACGAGGGCAACATGCAGCCGCTCCAGACGGCGCTGCGCGCTTTCGAGCGTGAGTACCTGCTGCGGGCCCTCAAGCTGGCGGACGGCAAGAAGATGCGCGCCGCCCGGCTGCTGGGCATCTCTCGCAAGAACCTGTGGGAGAAGCTGAAGAGCCACCAGATCAACGACGACGACTGACAGCGGTCGGCGGGGCTCGGCGCGCACAGGCCAGACGCCCCAAGCCGGCCCCTCGCCGGGGCCAAGCGGGTGGGGGTCGTGCCCGGGTGGGACGGCCGCCGGGCGGCGCGGCCTACTTGTCGAAGATGGCCCGCCCGGCCTTGAGGAACTTCAGCGGATCCTGCGGCGTGCCCTCGACCACCACCTCGTAGTGCAGGTGGGTGCCGGTGCTTCGGCCCGAGGAGCCCATCTCGCCGATCTTCTCCCGCAGGCTCACCCGCTGGCCGACGCGCACGAGGCTCTTGTACAGGTGGCCGTAGCGGGTCACGAAGCCCTGGCCATGGTCGATCTCGACCATGCGGCCGAAGCCCCCCTGCCAGCCTGAGAAGCTCACGACGCCCGGCGCCGTCGCGCGGATGGTCGTGCGGGCCTCGCCGGGCACGTCGATGCCGTTGTGCTTCGCGGTGAGGCTGGGCTCCATGGGATCCTTGCGGTCCCCGAAGCCGCTCGAGATGCGGAAGTCGTCCACCGGCGCCACGAGCGGCATGGCCCGCAGCAGCCGCTCCAGCCCCTGCAGGCGCTGGACGCGGCCCTCCAGGCCGAGGGAGCCCAGCACCTGCGCCGTGGCGTTGTGGGTCTCGGCCGCAAGGGCGCCCGGCTGGCCCGCCTTGGCCTTGCGATCGCCCTTCTTGGACGGCTCGGGCGCCTCATCTTCCAGGCCCAGGCCAGCGCCCGTGAGCGGGGCGCCCGCGGTCACGATCCGGCTGAGGCGGTCGGTGCGCGCCTTCAGGCTCTGCACGCCCTGCGCGACGCGGCTGGGATCAGGGGTCGACAGGGGCGTCTCGGGATCGACGGGCTCACCGAAGCGCAGCCGCGGGTCGTCCGTGGCCTCGCGCAGCTCGAAGTGAAGGTGGGTGGGGCTGCGCTCCACCGCCGTGCGCCCCACGGTGCCGATCACCTGGCGCTTGCGCACCCGCGCGCCGGCCTCAACGCCCGGCGCCACGTCCTCCAGGTGCATGTACCGGCTCACGCGCCCATCGGCGTGGCGGATCTCGACGTACACCCCCGCCCGCCAGCCCGGCGACTTGACCTTGCGGCCGTTGCGCTCGATGTACTTCGGGCGGGCCTCCCAGGTGGCGCGGTCCTGCACGAAGATGATCTCGCCCTCGGCCACCGCCCGCACCGGCGCCCCGATGTCGGTGGGGATGTCGATGCCGTTGTGGTGCTCCTGCCCCCGCAGGCCGAACCCGCTCATCACCTGGGTCTGCCCCGGGATCGGGCTCGCGTAGGTCACGTGGCTCGCCGCCCAGGGGCCGCCCACCTGTGTGCCGTCGGGGTTGGCCTTGGCGGCCGCGGCGAGGGCGTCGAGGTCCGGCGCCAGCACGCCGTCGGCGTCGAGGCCGGTCAGGTTGAGGGCCACCTCGAGCTGCTCGATGTTCTCATCGAGGCGCTGGGCGAGCATCTCATCGGCGACGACCTTCTTGTCCTGCAGGCTCGCGAGCTGGGTCTGCACGCCGTCCAGCCGGGCCTCGAGGGCCTCGGCCTGGGCCACGGCGGTCTCGCGCTGGGCCACCACGCCGCCGATGAGGCTGCGCATGGCGTCCACGGCGCCGCGCATCTTGATGTCGTTGATGGCGATGCCCAGGATCCGGTCCGTGAGGGCCGAGGCCTCGGCGTCGGGCAGCTCCACCGGATCTGCCGTGAACATCTCGAGGGGCGTGCCATCGCCGTGCTGGTGGTTCAGCGCCTGCGCCACCTCCGTGAAGCGCGCCTGCGTCGTGGTGACCTCCTTGGCCAGGCGGGTGTAGGCCCGGCTGGCGGTGGCCATCTCGTCGGTGGTGCGGTCGAGCCGCATGCTCTGGATGATGAAGGCGCTGGTGGCCACGACGGCCCAGAACAGCCCGAACAGCGCCAGCCCGTTGCGCCACCGCCGGCGGCGGGCGAGGGCGGCGCGGCCGACACGGAAGCGCTCGGCCGGCAGGCCGTCGCTCG